>JAHDIP010000378.1 GCA_020630735.1 Saprospiraceae bacterium
TCGGCTTAATCATATCCTTGTTTGTTTAAGCCTTAATCATGGACGTTTCATCTGTCTATATTTATTTTTCCTAACGGTCAGATGGAACCTGCCTGCGGAAGGCAGGCTTACCAAGATGAAATAGTCATTCCTTTGTGTGCCTGCCTGCCGGCAGGCAGGTTTAAAAGACTATTTAATCATGGACGTTTCATCAGTTTGAATTCCTTTGAACCGTTTTCCATATAAAAAGGGTAATGTTTATTGGACATTACCCTTTTGTATTTTTATCATTTAACCTTCAACAGTAAAACTATTCGTATTTAAAAGGAAGAACCTTAGAATCTTTAACCGTTGAAAGTGTCATTAATGTTTTTAAGCGCTCTATTTCTTCTATTTGTGATAATGTTTTAAATAGAAGTTGCTCATATGTAGGAATATCTTTACAAATGATTTTTATCAAGAAGTCTGCTTCTCCTGTAATAATGTAGCACTCTGTAATTTCTTCAATAGCTTTTATTTTCTCTAAAAATTGATTGAGGGCATTTTCTTTTTGCCAAGCTAAAGAAACAAGAACAAATGTTTTTACATTAAGACCAATGCTTTGAGGATTTACAGTAGCATGATAACTTTCAATTATAGAGGAAGTATCTAACTTTTTTACCCGTTCTAGGGTAGGAGCTGGAGAAAGACCAATCTTCTTTGAAAGCTCAAGGTTGGTAATTTTGCAGTTTTCTTGAAGTATCTTAAGAATGTTAAGATCTATTTTATCTAACTTATCTGACATTTATGAAATTCTTTAATTTTCAAATATTGCAATGAAATTGCAGGCACAAGATATTGATAAAAAAATAAAACACCAAAATTAAGCTCAAAAACCTATGTTAATTTTTTTAGATGGCTTTTTTTTGCAAGAAAAACAATAATATTTTGAATGACTATGTCGGGGATAATTTTGGGAACACCCAATAGACTATATTGTAGTGTACTTGTAGCATTAGTAAATTCATATAAAAATATGTTAAATGTTTTAAATGTTTTATATTTGTAATGTACTAATTAAATATGGCTCTCTTCGATAAAATACATCTCTCTCAAAATACGCTCAACTAATTTTCTTTAAGGCTATAAATTAGTCTTATTTAATATAACTGTATATCAGCTATATTAGATATCTCAGCTCTAGAATGACTTAGGTTATAATTTTGTTTTAAGTCTTGTCTTAGCTCTGCTATGCCTATGCCTAAAATCTAATTTTGACCTTTTAATCACTGCTCTCTTGCATTAAGTTATTTTTCGTAAAACCAAATTGTCAAAAATAAAACCTCAATAAAGTTTACATGCTTTATAAGAGTTGATATTATTCAAAGTAAAGGCCCACTTTGAACAAAAACTCCTTTTTTCTAACCAAAATAAATTAAAAACTATGACAAAGAATTTTACAACTGTTGATAAAGTCAACAGTATAAGTGAACATTTAAAAAATATGGGTATTGTCCATATTGTTACAAAAGACACTTACATGAATGGGAAGACAGTAAGTGTCAATGGAAAAAAAACGATAAATTTTGGTCTTTGTAGTTATTTAGGACTTGAACAAGATCAGCGATTGAAAGCTGCAGGAATCAATGCCATTCAGCGATATGGAACACAGTTTTCTTGCTCCAAGGCATATATGTCAATTAGACTTTACGACAAACTAGAGGCACTACTCGAAAAGCTATTTAAGTATCCAACGCTTGTTACGCCCTCTACTTCTCTTGGCCATTTATCATGCATTCCAGTATTAACATCTAATCGAGATCTTATTATTCTTGACCATCAAGTACATACTAGTGTACAGAATGCAGTGAATCTAGCTAAAGGACATGGCGCTAATGTTGAGATGATTAGACATAATGATATGGAAGCGTTGGAACAAAAGATAAAACGATACTGTGATGATTATGATAAAATTTGGTATATGGCTGATGGTGTTTATTCTATGTATGGAGATGTTGCGCCTCTAAAAAAGTTAGAGGCACTGCTCAATAAGTATGAACACTTTCATATGTACATTGATGATGCACATGGTATGGGATGGATGGGTGAAAATGGTGCTGGGTATGTATTGAGCCAAATGAAGTTGCACGATAAAATGGTGATGGCTACATCTCTGAACAAAAGCTTTGCTGCTGGTGGAGGAGCTTTAATTTTTCCTAATCAGAAAATGAAAGACCTTGTAAATAATTGTGGTAGTACTATGATTTTTTCAGGACCGCTACAACCTAGTCAATTAGGTGTGGCTATTGCTTCTGCAAAACTTCATTTAAGTGAAGAGATAGTTACTTTGCAAAATAAACTAAAGGCGAGGATGAAATATTTTAAGGATTTAGCCAAAGAGTTTGAACTACCTGTTATAGCTACTCATGATACTCCAATCTTTTTTATAGGAATGGGCAAACCTGAAGTCGGATATAGATTATGTAAAGGTATGCTCGATCGAGGTTTTTATACTTCTATAGCTGTTTATCCTAGTGTACCATATAATAATACAGGTCTTCGTATTACATTGACTTTGCATCAAAGTTTTGAAAATATTAAAGAATTTGTAATGAATCTTGCTGAAGAAATGGAACTTGTTCTTGAAGAACTCAACACTTCGAAGGCGGATATTTACAAAGCATTTAGGAACAAAATAAAGTCAAAGTAGTTTTTAAAAGTCAAATGAATTACTTATCCTTTTAAAAAAAATCAAGCCAATGATGAAATAAAACTTCAAGACTCTAAGGAAAAAAATCCTTAGAGTCTTCTTTTTTTTAACAATTAACCGACATCTGGGAACCAATATTGAATATTTTAATGTAAAAATGAAAACAATAAGAGAAAAAGTGAGTATACCTAATATAGACTATTTAAACCTTTTTCTGTATTCCCCCTCTTGATTAATAAATTTAAAGATGAATAAAAGGAAAGTCTTCATAGACCGATTTATTCATAGAGAATTAAAAGATTCTCCCTATGAACTTCGTAAAGCTAGGGTATTAACATACATTCATTTGTATTTGATTATTACTGTTGTTTGCCTTTATTTAGCTACTTTTTTTCTTAGCCATAAGCACGAATTACCAATTCTAGTTGGCGGTATTCTAATCTTAGTATCCATCTATATTTTTAAACGATGTGGTAATTTTATAATATCAGGAAATCTTATTGCCTCACTCTGGCCGGCTGTCTTAATTCCTCAAGTATTTATTACTGGTGGTATATTCTCTGATAATATCCTTTGGTTGCTAGCTGCACCGCTCATGGCATTGCTTTTTGCTAATCGTGTATCAGGGCTAATTTGGACAATAGCTCTTTGTATTTTTATTTTTTATGTTTATTATTTAGACACGTTAAACTTAGTAGACTATCGAGCTTATACCTATGGAAATACTAATGATTATTATCTAGTCAGTTACTTGGCTTTTATAACTGTTATTTTCGGTATTGTGTATATTTTTGCAAAAGGGAAAGAAGATATCATCAATCTTTTGAAAGAAAAACAACAACTTTTAGTTGATCAAAAACGTGAGATTAGTCTATATGCTAAGCAACTTGAAAGTATAGAACTTAAATTGAGAGAATCCAATAAAGAACTTGAGCAATTTGCATATGCTGCATCACATGATTTGAAAGAACCGTTGCGGATGATTAGTAGCTACATTCAGTTATTGGAACGTAAAGTCGATTATGCCTCTGAAAAAAGCACAGCAGAATATTTTTATTACATTACTGATGGTGCCAAGAGGATGCAAAATATGCTAGACGATTTGCTCGAATATTCTAGAGTAGGGCGAAAGGGCGAAAATTATCAGGATACTGATTTGAATGAAATTCTTTTTGTTGTATTAAACAACCTAATGGTTCGGATGAAGGAAACAGATACCGTAATTTATGCTACCGACTTGCCTGTTATATTTTCTTCTTCAACAGAAATGATTCAATTGTTACAAAACCTACTGAGCAATGCTATTAAGTTTACTAAGAGAGAAAAAAAACCTGTCATCCGTATTAATGCCAAAGAAGATGAAGATAGCTATGTCATTAGTGTTTCTGATAATGGTATCGGAATCGCTGAAGACCAAAAAGATCGTGTTTTTGGAATATTTGAACGACTAAATCATCGGAGTGAATATGAAGGGTCTGGCATTGGTCTAACAACCTGTAGGAAAATTGTAAAGAATGTGGGAGGAGATATTTGGTTAGATTCTAAAGTAGATGAAGGTACTACATTTCATATTTCTATTCCAAAGAAAGTAAAACAACCTGAGCCAGTATTAATCTAAAAAAAGCCAATCATGTTTTATATGATCGGCTTTTTTA
>JAHDIP010000075.1 GCA_020630735.1 Saprospiraceae bacterium
AGCAAAAGAAACCATCCTAAATGTTCAAGTTATTATTTTACTGTTACTAAGTACAATGATATAACTTTTAGAAGACTTATTATGTTGTATTGTTTATGAAAAACTGGTTTATAGAAAATATCTGGTTTGTCCTGTTTTTTATTTGGAGCTTTCCAATGGGGTATTACCGTAGTCAGTTTCGTAAAATAGTGTACCAAACAGACGATTGGAAAATCAATATCAAGCCTTATTTTGTCAAAGAGACAAAAGGCTTGTTTATGAATTTATATCCTAATAATAAGGACTATCTTAAAATGAGGAACTTCTATCGTTTTTATCTCTTGGTTTATCTATTACTTTTTATAGCATGGAGAAATTTTTCACTTTAGTTTTCATTCCTTACCTTTGGAGCCTATGATAAAAATGAAGTACCCTTTATTGTACTATACCCTAAGACCTGATACTGTCCTTGGTATTTTGGTGGGTACAGACTATCAAGTGATCGATAAAGATGTGAAAAGTATTAAAACAAATTTACACGACTATTTACACCGACAATACAAAAAATACGACGAGTATCCATACATGAATATTTTGGAGCCAAAACTAAAAATAGTGGAGGTGAAAATTCGACCAAATTATAAAACGGAATCTGGTTCTTTTCCCATGTCGGAGTCGTTGAAAATACCTGTGCCTGTCATTTATGGCGAAACGGGACCAGGACATTATGAATGTTATTTACCTTTATTTAACGAAAGCTTTTACTATTATGAATCAAAACAATTTGGAGCCTTAGTAAAACACTTTGCGACAGACTTACTCAATCGGTTAAAACCTGAGGAACTGCATCGTTATTTGATGTACCAAAAACCTGTATTAGATATAGTAGAACTTCGAGTAAACGAAAACAGAGATTTTAATTGGTCGAGTGGAAATTATCAAAGAGAATACAAAACGCTTTCCAAGTTGGCGGTAAAATACCCTTATGCCAAATCAGTTCAGCGGAATATGTCCACTTTTCCTGATGCAGCTTGGGAACTAGAGGATAAAGTAGATGAAGTGGTTGAAAAATTATTGGTATCGAGTGCTAATGTATTGCTAGTCGGATCGCATGGAGTCGGAAAAAGTGCTGTCCTAAAACAAGCTATTCGAAAAATTCATAACCAAACTAAAAAGCAACAAGTGAATATGACGTTTTGGCAAATGATGCCACAACGGATTACAGCTAGTTCCAAGTATTTGGGGGAGTGGCAACAGACCTGCGAAGAAATTGTGAACGAATTGATTGCTGCAAACGGTGTCTTATGGATGGTCGATATTGTCCGCTTATTACAAATTGGTGGCGAAGGTGCTGAGGATAGCGTAGCCGCTTTTTTGGTCGCTTTTTTACAACAAAATAAATTGCAATTAGTAGGGGAGGTAACGGAACAAGAACTGGAAAGTATGCGCCGTTTACTGCCAGGATTTGTCGAAAATTTTCAATTGGTTAAAATAAAAGAATTACCTGATCGAAAGATTCAATTGATCTTGGATAAGTTTGCTGATTATAGTGCAAAGAATCTTAAGATTACTATTGAAGAAGATGCACTCATGCTCTCGTATCGTTTATTGCTTTGTTATTATCCTTACGAAAGTTTCCCCGGGAAAGCGGTAAAGTTTATAGGGCGTTGTGTAAGCGAAGCTCAAATTAATAGCAGCAATACGATTGACAAAAAAGATGTCATTTCTAGTTTTATCCAACAGACTGGTTTGCCTGAATTATTTTTGAGAGATGATTTATTGCTCGATCAAGAAGATTTGCACGAACACTTTAATAGTGCGATTATTGGTCAACCTGATGCGGTAAATAGTTTGAGCGGAATTATAAAAGTATTTAAAGCTGGTTTGAATAATCCCAAAAAGCCCATTGCTACCTTGGTTTTTGCAGGACCAACAGGAGTCGGAAAAACGGCAAGTGCAAAAGCGTTAGCTAATTACTTTTTTGGTAAAGGACAAAAACGCTCTCCGCTTATTCGTATTGACATGAGTGAGTTTCAGCATCCAAGTCAGATCGTTCGATTTATTGGAGCAGGTAAAGAAGTTGGGAAATTGGTTCAAGATATTCGAGAGCGTCCTTTTTCGGTGCTCTTATTAGATGAAGTAGAAAAAGCAGACCCTTCGATTTTTGATGTTTTACTTACGGTATTAGATGAAGGAATGTTGGTCGATGCTTTTGGTAGAGTCACCAACTTTAGAAATACCATTATCATCATGACAACAAACTTAGGTGCCTCAAATCGTGCCTCTATAGGTTTTGGAAATACTACAAGTGATTCGGCAAAATATGAATCAGCTTTAGCGGCTCATTTTCGACCAGAATTTATCAATCGAATTGATGATGTGGTAATGTTTAATGCATTAACTGCTGATAATATTCGCCTAATTACTTTAAAAGAATTAGAGGAACTCAAAAAGCGTGAAGGCTTTATGAAACGTGGTTTGGATCTTCAGTTTTCTGATAAAGTGGTTGATCACATAGCAAGTATTGGTTTTGACGAACGTTATGGAGCAAGACCACTACAGCGAGCAATTGAACAAAGTATTATTAGCCCTATCGCTAATTGGTTACTCAACCATCCTGATACATATCAAACAACATTGAAAATAGATTACGACAAAGGATTAAAGATTAAAAAATGATTGTACTACAAATCATTATTATAATTCTTGCACCATATCTGTTGACAAAGTTATCACAAGTCTTACGGTTTCAAAAATTTCTAAGTCCAGTCATATTATCGTATGCAGTTGGGATCGCTATTGCTAATTTTTCCTTATTTCCGCTCGACGAAAGTATCTCACATCATTTTACAGAAGCAACAGTAGTTTTAGCTATTCCTCTATTATTATTTTCAACCAATCTCATCGCTTGGCTACAATATGCCCGAACAACTATTCTATCTTTTTTTCTCTGCGTAATGAGTAGCGCTATAAGTGCCTTGTGTATTGGTTATTTATTTCGGCATTCGATAGAGGATGTTTGGATCGTTTCAGGAATGATTGCAGGTGTGTTTTCTGGAGGTTTGCCGAATATGCAAGCGATTGGTATGGCCCTAGGGGCAAAACAAGACTTGTATGTACTCTTGTATGCTGCGGATACCTTTTGTGGTGGCGCTTATTTGTTGCTACTCACTTCTGTTATGCATCCGATAGTAGGACTCTTCTTACCTGATTTCAAAAAAGAGGAGCATGAATTGGAAGAAATCAAAGAACAAGCAAGTACTAAAGATTTCTTTTTGGGTATATTAAAAGGCTTTGGATTAGCCATTTTGATATTGGCTATTTCGTTTGGCATTACGAAAGGCATAACAGGAAAGTTGAATCCTGATGTATTGATTTTATTATTGACTAGTTTTAGTATTATTGCTTCGTTATCTCCAACAGTTAGAAATATAGTTGGCACCTTCGAAGCAGGAGAATATCTGTTATTGATGTTTTGTGTAGCTGTAGGTATGCTATCCGACTTTTCGGTACTCAGAGAAGAGGGCGCAGAAATGATTGTTTTTATGGGACTTATATTGATAAGTATTGTATTAATGCACCTTTTTTTGTGTTACTTGTTCAAAATAGATCGAGATACGGCATTGATTACTGCAGCAGCATCTATTTATGGTCCTGTTTTTATTGGGCAGGTAGCGAGTGCTATTAATAATCGCCCATTAATCTTTTCTGGAATGGCAACGGGATTAGTAGGTATTGCTGTTGGAAATTATATAGGTATCGGAATTGGTTATTTTTTGAAATATTTAGCCTTTTAATAGTAAAAACTTTCTACCTTACCTTCACAACAATATTGATCTAAACTTTGTTGTATTATGGCATATTTATAATCCAACTTGAATTATAAACATGCTTAACTATCAAAAAGAAACGCATTCAATGAAAAAGATAAAGACATTAGGGGAGTTGAAAGCCTCAGGCTACCAACCGAAAACCGTAAAAGAAGAATTAAGAGGAAATCTGATCAAAAGATTGGAAGCAAAAGAAACCGTATTTGAAGGAATCTTAGGCTTTGAAGATACCGTCTTGCCAGACATGGAGCGAGCCGTTTTATCTCAACATAATATTTTATTATTAGGTCTAAGAGGTCAGGCAAAGACTCGTATTGCTCGCCTGATGGTGCATTTGTTGGATGAATATGTTCCTGTCGTAAAAGGTAGTGAGCTAAATGATGATCCGCTGAATCCAATTTCTCGTTTTGCAATAGACTTAATTGCCGAAAAAGGTGACGAAACACCTGTGGAGTGGATGCACCGAGATGATCGTTATGTTGAAAAGTTAGCCACGCCAGATGTGAGTATTGCCGACTTGGTAGGTGATGTTGATCCAATCAAAGCAGCTACTTTGAAGTTGCCTTATTCCGACGAGCGAGTTATCCATTTTGGTCTGATACCACGTTCACATCGTTGTATTTTTGTGATTAACGAATTACCAGATTTACAGGCACGTATTCAAGTGTCTTTGTTCAATGTCTTGCAAGAAGGTGATATGCAGATTCGTGGATTCAAACTTAGGTTGCCATTAGATGTACAATTTGTTTTTACGGCAAACCCTGAAGATTATACGAATCGAGGAAGTATTATTACGCCACTAAAGGATAGAATTGAAAGTCAAATATTGACCCATTATCCACAAAATTTGGAGACGGCAAAATCAATTACATCGCAAGAAGTGAAGTTGGCAGACGATCAGGAGAAAAGGGTAGAAGTCCCTGATTTATTGCGCAACCTTTTAGAACGTATTGCTT
The DNA here is from genome assembly GCA_020630735.1 of Saprospiraceae bacterium. Classification (GTDB taxonomy): domain Bacteria; phylum Bacteroidota; class Bacteroidia; order Chitinophagales; family Saprospiraceae; genus JAHDIP01. The sequence goes on from JAHDIP010000075.1 coordinate 4,766, forward strand.
TTGAAGCTAGAGAGAGTGAGTATATTGACGAAAAAAGTGGTGTATCTGCTCGACTCAGTATTTCGGGTTACGAAAATTTAGTAAGTACAGCTGAGCGAAGAGCACTGATCAATAAAGAGAAAAAGACGAAAGTACGGATTACTGATTTTTGGGGAGTAGTTCCTGCGATTACAGGTAAGGTAGAGTTGGTATATGAAGGTGAGCAAGAAGGTCCTTATAATGTAGCCATTGCCTTATTGAGTAAAGCAGTCCGTTCCGAGTTTATGAATTATTTTCCGAACCCAGATAAGTTGAAAAAGGGTGCCACTCGTGATCCATATGCTGTTATCCGAGAATGGTTTTCGGCGGGTAATGGAATTGAACTATTGAACGATTCTTCTGATAAAGATTTTTATAAAGCACTTGAGAAGGTAGCTGGTCTACGAAAATTTGTCAAAGAATATAAGATTCCGAAAGAAGAGGAGGAGAGTTATATGGAACTGGTATTGCATGGTCTTGCCGAATTCAATGTCATCAATAAAGATATGCTAGATTCCAAATTTAGTTTCAAAGATTTATTGGCTAATATGTTTGATGATGACTTTGACGAATAGTGAAAATGAAAATAAGAATGAAAATAAAAAGTTAGACCATTTTTACTTTCATTCTTATTGCTTCAATCCTGATAAATATATCTTTTGTCTAAAATAAGTTTCCCTTTATCAAAAAAAGTGCATCTTTAAGTCACTTTTTCATCAATAGCGGAAACCAATGTTTGCACGACTCTTTATCAATGAATGGAAAGAAACAATCCGTTCACCTTATCTTTCGACTAGTCTAATACAAAAAATAGGTTTAGGCATATTAGCTCTTTATTTGTTGCTCAATTTTCTAGCAGCAGGTATTTATTTGGATAAAATTCTCTTAGAGGTTTTTCCGAGTGCTGATGTTATTGTAAAATTGAATGGTTTTTTATTGTACTATTTTCTTTTTGATATTGTGATGCGATTTTTTATGCAGTCATTTCCTGTCGTGTCCATTAAGCCGTACTTGACCTTGCCGATTAAGCGAAGTTCAATTATTCATTTTTTGATACTAAAGTCAGTTCCTTCATTTTTCAATCTATTGCCCTTATTACTTTTTGTACCATTTTTTGTGAAAGTAATCATTCCGACGTATTCGATAGGAGCGAGTATCGCTTGGTTTGTAACCCTGTTGAGTTTGATTCTGATGTCGAACTTTATTAGTTTTTATCTGAAGAAAGCTTTTGATCTAAAACCTCTATTCATTTTTGTTTTTATTGCGTTGATCAGTGGTCTTTTTTATCTAGATAGTTATGGTTATGTAGGTTTAGCAAAAGGAATGGAAAACGTTATGGGAGCAATTTTTAGTTATCCTCTTTTAGCACTTATTCCATTTGGTCTTGCGATCGTGTCATATATGATGTTATATCGTTTTTTTAGAGCACGAATTTACTTAGATGCTTTGGCTAAAGAAACGGCGAATGAGGTAGACAGTACTACCAATCTAGCGATCTTTAATCGCTTTGGGAAAATTGGTGAAATGATGAATTTAGAAATGAAAATGATTTGGAGAAATGCTCGTTCGAGAACATTCTTATATTTGAGTATTGGTTTTTTATTATATCCATTTTTAATTATTAATTCAGGTTATGGCATAGGAATGAAAATTATGTTTGCGATTTTGACAACAGGTATGTTTGCCTTTAATTATGCTCAATTATTACTATCGTGGCATAGTACACATTTTGATTATATTTTGACAAGAAATATCAAAGCAGCCGACCTATTTAAGTCGAAGTATTATTTAATGTCTCTTAGTGTACTGATCTCATATATCTTAACCTTACCCTTCTGTTTCATCATTGATGATTGGTTTATGATAAGTACAATGTCGATGTTGTTCAATATAGGAGTGAGCATTTACATGTACATCTATATTGCGAATTACAATTCTAAAAAAATTGATCCGAGTAAAGGAAATACATTTAACTTCGAAGGCTTTGGTGCAGCACATTATTTTATAATGATCCCAATTATTTTAGCTCCCATTTTAATTTACCTTCCCTTTAGTGTGTTTGGTTATGCCAATTTAGGAATGGCTGCTTTTGGCTTTGTAGGTATTTTTGGTTTTCTATTTAGAAGACAAATATTAGGTACCCTTATTGAGCATTTTGAAGAACGAAAACACACCATTTCATCAGCATTTAGAAATCAATAATTTATGATAGAATTAAAAAATATTAAAAAAGCATACGAAGGTAATGTGGTTTTAGATATTCCTTCTTTAGTTATACCTGATGGCGAAAATTTTGGATTGGTAGGTAATAATGGTGCAGGAAAAACGACGATGTTTAGTTTGCTACTCGATCTCATTAGTGCGAGCAAAGGTCAAGTATTGTCCAAAGGCATCAATGTAGCCAAATCTGAAGATTGGAAAACCTATACGGGGTCATTTTTAGACGAAGGCTTCTTACTTGACTTTCTGACCCCTGGAGAATTTTTTACCTTCACAGGTAAATTGTATGGCATGAATCAGAGCGATGTCGATGAATTTTTGTTGCCCTACCACGAGTTTTTTAATGATGAAATTTTAGGGAACAAAAAATACATCCGTGATCTCTCTAAAGGAAATCAGAAAAAAGTAGGCATCATAGGAGCACTACTTGGCAAGCCTGATATTTTGGTGTTAGATGAGCCATTTGCCAATCTCGATCCAACGTCACAAATACGTTTGAAGAATTTAATCAACCAACTCAAAGACGAAAAAACAATACTCATCTCTAGTCACGACCTCAATCATGTTACCGAAGTGTGCAACCGAATAGTTGTCGTAGAAAAAGGAATGATAGTGAAAGATATAGAAACGAGCGAAGCAACGCTGAAAGAATTAGAAGAGTATTTCGCAGTATAAAAATTAAAAAAGAGCTTGATTTTAACCAAGCTCTTTTTTAAGAAATATATACCTAACCTGTATTCGAGTTTAGGATTGTCATTAGTAGCTATCGTTTGGCAATCCGAAAACCACCTCTGTTTCTGTATATTATCGAGACAAGACCATCTTCATCGTTTTAAGTTGACCATCAATCTGTATTTTGCAGAAATAAATACCTTCCGCTAAATCAGCAGTATTGATTTCTAATTTATTATGGCCTTCCATTATTGCAGTTTCTTTTAATGGTTGTTTGACGAGTTGTCCTATATGGTTATAAATTCCAATTTCTACCTTGCTGTTTCTAGATAGATGATATTCTAGCGTCGTTGCATTCGAAAAAGGATTTGGAGATAATTTATAATCCAGCATAGTGTCATCAACAGCCAAAAGTGTATGATCGATTATTTCTTCTCCATTAATATTTTGTTCAACGATTTCTTCACCTGAAGAAAAAGAACTACTACAAGGATCGATATGTGCCCTAAATGAAGAATTTGTATAAGCTCTAAATCCTGTTTGTAAAGTAATTCTATTTCCTGCCTGATAATCTGCATTTCCTGAAGAAGTAATAATATTGGAAGCAGTAATATAATTTGAAACTTCAATGGAATAATTGCCAGTGATTGTACTAGTGATATTTTTACTAGCTTCACATCCTGTACTACACGCTGTTGGGTACATTGCATTTACCGTATTAATGTCTCCGCTACTTAAGCCTGACCGCTGACCAATAGAAATTCCTGAAGGTATAGTAGTTATTGTTTGGAGTTTGGTACAGCCTGAACAACTGTTATTCGAACAGTAATCTGGATCACATTGTTTGATTCCATTACAGCTCCAGCATCCAAAATAGGTATTGCCATAGTGCATGATAGAGTTATAATCGTAAGCACCAAAATCATCAGTATAAGATGTATTGGCAATATCAAAATTACCTTCGTATCCTGTTTGGATATTTGATGTAAGGATGTTAACATAGTTATCTCTATCCGATCTTGATTGTTCGTGATAAATACCAGAGGCATGTAGTATTTCGTGGATGATACTTCCGTACGAACAGCCTGGAGCTAAGTTGATTTCTTGCATACCACCAATCATACCTACATAAGAACTACATCCAGTTGATGTCGTAAATTCGACGTAATTAGACTCTGTTGTTCTTGGAATTACACATAAGTTAGTATTTAGGTTGATGTGGTTAATCGCATTTATGATATCAGTTGTTTGACTACTTGAAAATCCGCTACCAATTGTGTAGGGAATAGCAGAGTTAGGCCATTTATAAGATGCTAAATTGATACCTACACCACGTTGTTGTAAGTCTCTAAGGTCTCTTATGTTTCCTATCATAATATCACCATCAATATAAGCGATACCATCGTATACATATACACTTACTTCTTGCGCTTGTTCTTGAAAGGGAAGTACTACATCGAGTGTAACAATTTCATCTGGGCTAGCCTCTATATACTCCTGATGTTGAGCCGAAACTAATGTTTGAACAGCTATAAGAAAAAACATTAGTAAACTGTAGCGTACTACCCTTGGTAGTTTTTGCCAGTTTAATATTTTTGAATTCATATTGAAAAAATTTAGTTAGGATTTAAAAAATAAATAAAGTGCTAAGTTTCATCTCTGCACTTTTATTTTTCTATTTGAGCTTTTAACTCGCTAACCATTTTTTCTAACGCTTGATATTTTGAGTTCAATTCTTCATTTTGTTTTTTCAAGACCTTGTTTTCTTCATTAAGTTGAATAAGATGCAACATTGCTTCCTCTATTTTTTGTTGTTGACGTTTGGTTACATCGCCTACAATGATTTCCCCATTCATTTCTTCTTCAGATTCAAATCCGATGAGATGACCTTTGTCTTCAATGTGTTTTTTTTCTTCATCAAGAGTAGGGAGGTCGTAATCTTTTTCAAAAACATAATCACACCAACCAGATTCTACAATAACTTCCTTACTTCTTACTGTACCACATACGTCTAATTTGTATTGTGGATTAGTAGCACCAATACCAACATATCCATTACTTTTGATACGCATTTTTTCACTATTGTTTATTCTGAATGCTGTATAAGAGTCTTTTGCGGCTAAGTAAGACCAATTGCCATCTCCATCTAAAAGACCAAAATTAACACCATTACCACTTCCATATACTAGACCATATCTAGTACCTTCTTTGTCATAAAAAGCTTGGGCAGTGACTGTGCTATGATTGCTATAATATCTTATCTGAGACGAATTATCTCCATAAAGTCTTTGAACTGATCCAAGGTATAGGTTTCTGTTCATTGTTCTGATATAGCCTTTTGTCTGGAAATGACCTGCATTACTCAAAGCGGTTACAGGTTGTTGTCCACTAATACCCCAAGTCCAACCTCTACCTGCTGTTGAATTCATATTCATTTTTATACTATAATTCGTTACAGGACCATATCTATATTCTGTTGTATTTCCCATATGGATTTTATAACTATTAGAAGACCAAAACCGAAGACCATAGCCATTGCCAGCAGTAACATTATAGTACTGTGCAGTTTGGGTTTGAGCCGTTGTAGAAAAGGGGGAGATAAATAATACTGAGAATAATAAAATGAAAATAATTTTTGAGACTTTCATAATTTAATATGTTTTTTGGTTTGAAAAAAGTGTTTATTTAAAAAATATTAATCTTATTTGGGCATAATCATCCCATGCTACTTATTAGTATTAAGTAGTTCATAAAATAAAGGACCTTATTTTACTTTGGAATAGTTTTATTACTATTAAACCTCTTTTATTCGGACAGCTTTTATATGTATATGCAATATATGTTTATTTTTTAACATATAAAAGTGTTGTGTAAATATTTTGTTGATAATTAAGGTTCATTTATTCTGTGAATTCTACGATGACTCTGCCTCGAAGTCAATAACTTTGTTGCTTTGAAAAAGAGCTGTTACTTAAAAATCCAGTTTCCAATCCTTTAGGTCGGAAAAAAATGACGGATGCCTTCATGGCTTGTCTAGAAGTAGTCATTCACTACGTCAAATAATTTTAACATATGCTCGTTTAAATGAAATCAAACAAAACAACGATTAATGAAAGTATCCGAACTTATAATACTAAGCTTTTTTTGTTTTTTTTTCAGTTCAGTTCTTTTTGCAAGTGATTTAAATCTAGTAGTTAATGTTAGCGATGCAAAAACAAAAGAAGGTTTACCTTTTGCCACTGTTTACTTGAAAAACAATGGGATAGGAACTACAACTAATTTTGAAGGACTTGCACAAATGAAAAGTCTTAAAGTAGAATACGAAAAAGACACACTAATTTGTTCATACATTGGCTATCAACAAAAAGAAATTCCTGTAAATTTAAAGACTGCCAATAAGCTTGAAATAGAACTTGAAGCTATGAGCATTATGCTAAGTGAAGTTGTAGTTACTTCTAGGAAGCCATTATCCGCCAATCAGATTTTAAAGAATGTAAAAAAGAAGATTGCACAAAATTATAGTACGGAACCAGCAAACTTAAAAGGCTTTTATCGAGAAACCATTAAAGAAAATGACCGATACATACAACTAAATGAAGCAGCAGTCAAATTTTATTATACAGCTTATCCTCAAAAATTTGATCGAAAAATTTGGCAAGATTGGTACTATGATGATCGCTATGCTTTCGAATATCAAGGAAGTCTTTTTTCAGAAACGGTTCATCATTTTAATACGAAGAAGGATCAAGTAAAAATAGTTGGAGGTCGAAAATCTGAAAATCAAAGTAAGTACAATTATGAAACCTCAATACTAGGAGGACCGCTTAGCCTAAGCGCTTTGGATTTGGTAAAATACCAATGCGATTTTTTGAACCCTAAATTATTCAAAAAGTATAACTATCTAAAAAAAGACAACGAAATTATCAATACGCATAATTGCTACGTCTTACAATTTTATCCGAAACCTTCTGGCAAAAAAATGGTTTTTGATATGGGCAAAAAACTAAAGCGAAGTATCTATGTTGGTAAATTATACATTGATATGGAAAGTTTTGCTGTAGTCAAAATGGAATACCAAATTGCTAAAGATATTGACTTTCAGTTTTTTCAATCTCGTATGCCTTTAGATTATCAAGTAAGTGTAGCTTATCAAAAAAACGCAGAAAAATGGTTCTTGCAAAAGGTCAATTTACGTCAAGTCAGAATTACTAAAAAAGAAGTAAACGATTATTATAAACTTCAACAACCACTTACCTTAGAGGCTAGCCAGCAATTAGAAATTACAGAAATAGAAAAAGATAAAGCAATACCTTTGAAAGAAGAGGATACATATAAGCACACTCGATTTAGTGCCTTGCGTTATCACGAACTTCCTGCTTACAATGCTAATTTTTGGGAACAATATGAGAAAGGCACTTTTTCTGTCTTAGCTGAACAAATTAAGAATGATCTTGAAAAAGAGAAACCATTAGAAGTACAGTTCCAATCTAAGTTAAGTCCAAAACAAGATTTAGAATTTCCTACTCCAAGTAAAAAATCATTTAGCTTTGACTATCCCTTTGAAACTTTACAAGACGATTATCAGTGGATGGCGAATACTACTTATAAGGAAGAATATACAGATTATTTGAAAGCGGAAAAGGCCTATACCAAAAATTACTTTTTGGAACACAAAGAAGTTCAACGAAATCTTTTTAACGACTTAAATTATTTTTATTTACGGGATACGAATTCAGTTGATCAAACGAAAGTAAAGGGCGATTTAGTGATAGGAATAAATGCGGATGATGAAACGGTACTTTACGAATATTCAGACTCAACGAGTAGAACAGGTGTTTTTAATATCAGTCGTTTCAAAGCAGAATACAGGAATAGTTTTATGACGACTTCCTTTGTAGAACATCACAACTATGTAAGTTTCACTTGTACCGATGATGGAGGTTTGAATAATTATTTATTGGTGTTTGAAAAAGGAAATCAACGATTAGTAGATAGTATTTCTGAAGTGTATAGCTATGAATGGTTCGATGAAAATAATATATTGTACTGTAATCTAAATAAGAGAAAAAGAAGTGATCAGTTATTTTATCATAATATCAACACGAAGCGGGATACTTCTTTTTTATTTGAAAAAGACTTAACGTTTGATATCGCTTTAGAAGAATCAGTAAATTATATTTTTTGTATTATTCAGTCAAAAGAAGAAAACGAGATTTATCTAATTAAGAAAGGAGAGCTGCAGCCTAATTTGCAATTGCTGAAAAAACGACGAACAGGTATCAGCTACTCTATAAAAGAATTCAATAATGAATTGTTTTTACTGACCAACGAGAATGCCATTAATAATAAAATTTGTTCTTTGTCAAGTTCATTAGATTGGGATTCATCGAAAGAAATAGTAGCACATAATAAAGAAGAATTAATTGACGATTTTATACTAACACCTAATTATATCATTTTAAAAACCTATAAAAATTCATTCCCTATTATCAAATATAGACATCGCAAGTCATCTACTTGGGAAACACTTTCTTTTAATCAAAAAATATACGATTCTCATTTGAAAAATTTAGAAGGGGACAAAATAGAGATCTATTATTCCAATCCAAGTACATTGCCGATACGTTATGAATTTGATTTGCAAACAGGCAAACTCAACGAGCAAAAACGACGGAAGAGTAGAGAGGAAAAGCACCTACCATATTTCGAAACGAAACGCTTGTGGGCAAAGTCGAAAGATGGGACGATGGTACCAATGACGTTCATTCAAAATAAAACACCTATTCGAAAACACAAAGGCTTGATATTGAAAGCCTATGGTGCTTATGGTGCTATTACAGGTGGCTATTTTAGTGCGCAAGATGCTATTTTGTTGAAAGATGGATTTACCATCGTATATGCACATGTGCGTGGCGAACAGATTTTAGGAAATGAATGGTACGAAGATGGAAAACAAATGAACAAAGAAAATTCTTTTGACGATTATATTGCTTGCGCTGAATATTTAATTAAAAAGAAATATACGGACTCTAAGCATTTGGTCGGCTATGGAAATAGTGCAGGTGGCTTGATTATGGGTGTGGCAATTAACCGACGACCTGAGTTATTCAACACTGTTATTTTGGATCACCCTTATTTAGATGTGTTGACAACGATGATGGACGAAACCTTGCCACTAACAACAGATGAATACAAAGAGTGGGGGAATCCAAAAGAGAAGAACGTTTACAAATATATCAAAGGGTATTCACCTTACCAGAATATAAAAAAGCAAGCTTATCCAAATCTATTATTCATTGCAAGTACCAATGATTATCAAACGCCTGCTTGGCAAATAGCAAAATATGTAGCCAAACTAAGAGAGTTTAATACAGGATCAACTAAGGTTTTATTCGATGTCGATTTTGGAAGTGGTCATATAGGAAATACGACAGGAAAAGAATGGATTAAGAAATATGCCATGCTTTATGCTTTTGTGTATGGGAATTTGTTTGAGTAAGTGTTAGAGGAAATAAAAATGAACGTTTAAATGAAAATAAAAATTTGCTTAATTATGTATGACAAAATATGAAACGGCAAGGTGCAACATTTTTATTTGCATTTGCCTTAATTTAGTTTTGCAAATATGCTCTTCCAAACAGTATAAACATACCTATACCAAAACTCTTTTCATTTGAATATTTCCGATTAAAATAATTATCACATGCACTTTCCTATTAGAAAAGCTTTTATCTTTTTTGTAAGTTGTCGTTTTATTTTTCGACACCAAATAAATTGTAAATCTTATGGTCTGTTCTATACTCAAAAAGGGGAAAAAAGAATGTTGGACTTTTTCCAATCTAATTGTTTTCGAATGGATTAGGGGCAATGCTTATGTTTGTTTCTTTGGTTAATATTGCTTGATTATCATGAGAAAAAGATAATGGAGTATCTACAATAAAGTACCTCTGATGCATTTAACAAAAAAAGAGCAGTGAATCTTAAATCCACTGCTCTTTCTTTATCAATAAAGTTTATCCTTATTTCGTATCCATCTTCACAAATCGAGTAAGGGCATTCGGGCAAGCATCACTTCCTTTCAAACGTAAGAAGTAAATACCATTTCGAAGATGACTTACATCAATTTCTGTTTTAGTCAATACTTCACCAAAATCAACATCCATTTTTATCTGTCCTTTTGTATCGCTAATGATCAAACCATCAAAAGTAGATTGATCTCGTTGAACCACCAATCTTGAAGCGGTTGGACTAGGGAAAACAATAGGAGGACAAGCAGCATTAAACACTATGTTATTTTCATCAACTTTCGATTGAAGGTTGTTGATAGGTGTTCCACAAATAGCAATTTCATTAATGTTGGCTCCGCCTGCTTCACGTGTGAACGTCAGGTAACGAGCAGTCACTTGTTGTTGTGCACCATCGAACGAACGCCATTGAGGTGGCCATGCATTCGCATTGAAACTAATAAACGGAGAATTGTTATTAGAAGGTTGTCCTGTCGAAACAGTAAACTGACCTTCGCCATAACCATCGTATAAGTATACACCATCAATATTGTAAGTTTGCCCTAAATCAACATAACATTGGATACCATTTTGCCAAGGGAATTGCCAAGGTGTATTTACATCTAAACCTTGTCCATTGATCGGATCGCCCATTACATTTTGCTCATCTGCCAAGCTACCAGCAAAGTTACTTGCAGAAGCTGGGTTGCCATTCTGGTCATAAAACATTTGTGGTGTTAAAGCGATTTCGCAAGAACCCGTATTACAAGGCGGGCAAGAACCACCACAGTCTACACCTGTTTCGTTTCCATTTTGGATGCCGTCATTACAACTGACACAAGGAGGACAATTAAAACCACCACAGTCAATATCAGTCTCGTCCCCGTTTTGTATACCATCAAAGCACGTAACACTACACGGCGGGCAAGAACCACCACAATCAAGACCTGTTTCATTTCCATTTTGTATACCATCGGTACATGTTGGATTTCCATTGGCAGGAGTTCCGCAAATAGCAATTTCATTAATCGTTGCGCCACCAGCTACCCGAGTGAAGGTCAAGTAACGAGCAGACACTTGTTGTTGAGCACCATCAAAATCACGCCATTGAGGTGGCCAAACATTTGCATTGAAACTAATGAATGGCGCATTGCCACTTGAAGGTAAACCAGTTGCTACCGTAAATTGACCTTCGCCATAACCATCATACAAATAGATACCAGAAATATTATAAGTTTGTCCTAAATCGACATAAGTCTCAATACCATTTTGCCACGGGAATTGCCAACCATTACTAACATCTAAACCTTGCCCATTGATCGGATCACCCATTACATTTTGTTCATCTGCCAAACTACCACCAAAGCCACTAGCCGAAGCGGAATTGCCAAGCTGGTCATAAAACATTTGAGGCGTTAGAGCGATTTCGCAAGAGCCTGTATTACATGGAGGGCAAGAGCCACCGCAATCGACTCCCGTTTCATTTCCATTTTGGATACCATCAAAACAAGTTGGTGTTACACAAGCAGGGCAAGAGCCACCACAGTCAACACCTGTTTCGTTTCCGTTTTGGATGCCGTCATTGCAACTGATACAAGCTGGACATGGACCACCACAATCGACACCTGTTTCTCCTTGATTTTGGATGCCATCGAAGCAAGTAGCCGTTACACAAGGCGGGCAAGAGCCGCCGCAGTCAACGCCCGTTTCATTTCCATTTTGAACACCATCGGTACACGTTGGATTGCCATTAGCAGGTGTTCCACAAATAGCGATTTCATTAATTGTTGCACCACCAGCTACACGAGTAAAGGTCAAGTAGCGAGCAGAGACTTGTTGTTGAGCACCATCAAAATCACGCCATTGAGGCGGCCAAGCATTTGCATTGAAACTGATAAATGGTGCATTGTTACTAGAAGGTAAACCAGTCGCTACTGTAAATTGACCTTCGCCATAACCATCATATAAATAGATGCCACTAATATTGTAGGTCTGTCCTAAATCGACATAGGTTTGAATACCATTTTGCCACGGAAATTGCCAGCCAGTAGTCACATCCAATCCTTGTCCGTTGATTGGATCACCCATTACATTTTGTTCATCTGCTAAACTGCCACCAAAGCCGCTAGTTGCAGCTGAGTTGCCATTTTGGTCATAAAACATTTGTGGCGTTAGAGCGATTTGGCAAGAGCCAGTATTACAAGGCGGACAAGAGCCACCACAATCGACACCTGTTTCATTTCCATTTAGAATGCCATCGTTACAGGTAGGTGTTACACATGCTGGACAAGGGCCGCCACAGTCAACACCAGCTTCACCTTGGTTTTGGATACCATCATTACAGGTTGGTCCGCCACCTACTGCTTCACCACAAATCGCCACCTCCTGTAAGTTCACATTATTTGTTGTTGCTTTGATTCTAATATATCTTGTTTGAACATCAATATCGGTATAGGTCTTCCATTTGTAATTGTGCTCTGTAGGATTATAAACATTCCAATGACTATAATCTGTCCAGTTACCTGGTGTACCAAATTGGATTTTGAATTTACCAGTAGAACCATCACTATGTAGATACAAAGAACTAAGTTCATAGAGTTGTCCCATATCCAAAACTACAGATTGATTATCAGCTGCAGTCCAAGTAGAGTAAGCAGGATTACCTTCACCACAATTAAGACCGCCTAAATTATTTTGCTCATCATTTATTACACTAACATTGCCACTACCACTAACAGTAAACGGAACATAGTTACAAGCACAGCCTGCAATATCTTCAGGTAAGTCGCCTTCTACAATAAAGATTGGTCGTTCACTAATATCAACACAAACAGTACCGCCACAAGTAGATACTGTTTGGCGAATGCCATCCATATCGTCATCCACCATTTTTACCAAAGTAGCATTCGAGCTAACAAAAGGTAATTGATAATTTGTTTTGACAGGTGTATCATTTCCGTTTACACTTGTAGGACTCCAAATGGCATAAACTGTTTTTCCAGTTCCATTACAATCTTCTACAAACTTATAGATACGAACACTCGGATCATTATGCACAAAGGAAGCATCGTATTTAGTTCCTTCGGTTACCGTTTTCATTGTTGAAATATAGTACCAAGAGTTTTTAGCTTTAAAGCCATCATCTACATTGGTCAACAAACCAGCAGAAACATATTGGCCGCCATCCGACTCTGCACCACCATCTCTAAAGTTGAAAACCATAGCACGGTCGATACCAGCAGCAGCAACTTCCAAGAAGGAGCGCACATTCCATTGCCCTTGAATTTCTCTCATTTTTTCTAAACAATCAGGTGCAGAACAATTGCCACAGTAATATGAACAATCTGGACTTTGAATAGAGTAGGGGTTGGTATCATAACCAAACTCGGATAACCAAACTTCTACATCAGGAATATATTTGTTTCTAAACTCCACCACCTCTCGTACTTTCTCTTTTAAGTTATCATCTTCAGGGCTAATGGCAAAACTACCTTGAGGATTAGGGCCACCGTTATTACTATAATCGTGAAAATTGATTACATCAAAAGGGAAACCGATATCTGGTCGGTGATGGTCAAACCAAAATTTTACCGCCTTTACATATTCGATTTCTAGACCACTTACACCTGCCATTACATTCTTCATTCCAGAGTTGGCATTTTTCAAACCAACAGGACGAGCACCCGAAGGGATACCATTTGGATAACGATCAAGAACCGTATTCTCTATACCATTCGTTTCGCCATGTCCATCAAATGTTGCACTGGAAAAAGCAGCATATTCGTAAGGAGAAAAATAACCTAATTGTTCTTCGATGCTGGTATCGAGATAAGGCATTCCATTTACATAATAAAAATGCCACCACTTATCAGGTTCGTTCCAGTTTTCCACATATTGGACTAAATCCAAACCCGCTTTGGCTACATTATTACCATCTACTTTAAGGTTACTTGTATTTCCTGGATAACCATAGCGACTACTGAATTGATAAATCAAATCAGAAAATTCTAAGTACATCGCAGGATCATCATACTTTGTATTTGGCGTAATCGGATAGAGTTGTTCGTCAAAAGGTTTACGTTCATTTAACTTGATAAAAGTTAGTGCATCAATAAAACCACTTGCCACAGCATCCGCAGAATTTTGTACTTGGTCTGCCCCATTCCAATAATCAAAGGTGACCAAATAAGGAGGAGCATGGTGTAAAGAAGAGTTAATCTCTAAGCCGACATCATGTAGACCTTGATAAAAATAATCGTGGTCAAATTTTTCTATTTTAGAAGGTGCCCAACTATAAGCACCTGTCGGATAACCTGGGTAATCAACATCTAAGAAACCTGTATTGAAGTATTCGTGCTGATACGCTCTGATAAATCCTACTGCATTTCCTTTTGCTACAGGAACATCTACATTAATATTAGAACCAATAAAATCTTCCATTGGAAGGCGTGGGCAAAAACAATTAGCAGCCACATCACAAGTTGTTGGATTGGGTTCGCACTCTGGCGTATTGGCTTGCGGTCCGTATAGTTCTATTTCTAAAATTCGAGTAGCATTCGACTCGAAGGTGAATTTTAAAAATTGAGTAAAAGTATTTAGTGTTTGGCATTCGCCACTAAACTGATTTTGAGTATATAAGTTCGACCAAGTAGAAGCATCCGTTCCACCTGTATAAACATCAACAGTACCCGTTGTTCCAAAAGCTTTGCGTAAGCAAATTTGATTGAGATTTTGGGGATAGCCCAAATCAACCACTACTGAAACAGGATAATAAAAACTCTTACCATTCCAAGAACCATCATAATAAGCCCAAGGATTGGTAGTTTGAGGAATGTTACAAGCTTGATTACTTGCATTTTGATTGTCGAATAGAATCCAAGCATCGCCACGTCCAGATATATTGACGGTCATATGTGGGCTTACCACAAGTCGTTGTTGAGCATAGGCTTGGAAAATGCACAATAAAAGTAATGCGACCATTGCGCCTCTGAAAAATGAAAATGTACTTTTGTTCATAGCAAAGTAGGTTAAAGACTACTAATGTTAGTTAAAAAAAATCTAATGGGTTTTATTGATGTAGATTCGGGGGGATATATAGCAAATCCTAAACGGATTGTTATTAAGACGGATAATATTGCAAACAGTGACCTTATAAACCACTAAGTAACGAGTAAAAATAAGTCCCAGATCTTAGGTAGTCTAATTAGAATCTATACTGGGCAAAAAACGCAAGCGATGCAGTTGGACTAGCTTGTATTAGATACAACTGCAAAGCAAAAACAGTGAGTATTTTTAACAACGTACTAGTTTTAAATTAGGCAGCTACAGCTACGGAAGTTATTATTTAGTTGTTACTTAATACTACAAAGCTAAGTAAAAATCACCATTTATTGAACATTATTCAGGATTATCTCTTTATGGTGGATTGATAAAGTGTAATATATTGAAACCCAAGTGTTTTTCGGTTTGCGAGACATTTAAAGCTACTGAAAATAAAACGATAGCAAGGGATAATGATCCGATAACCGAATACCAGTAGTTATATCGTATGAGCAGCTATGATTTTTTCTTTTGGTTCATTGACAATTTTTGCAAAAAAAGAATAATCGAACCCAAAAGATAAAATTGCTGGTAAACAAAATCAACTATTGTTGCCTTAGTCATCGAAGTATACTGATCGGGTCACTCCAAGTGAACCGATCAGAAAATCAAGGATAACTCTTGTCGTGTTAATAACTTGATCAATCGAAGCAACCTCATAGGTTCGCTCTTAAAGTGCCCCTATGAGTATATTCAAGCGATTTGATTGTGGATGGCATCTTTTCCAGTATACTAAAGACTAGAAAAGTAGCTGCTTTATCTAAAATGCAAAAAATTGTCAATGAATCTTCTTTTTGATGAAAAAAAGCGAATCTAATTTTTATTTCTATTTTATTTTGATTCATAAAGAAGGCTTATATTTGCCGTCAAATTTAAGAATATGTTACTAAAAATCAATCCAGAGAATCCTGAAGAGCGCAAGATAAAACAAGCTGCAAAGGTGCTAGATGAGGGAGGAGTCATTATTTATCCTACAGATACAGTATATGGTATTGGCTGTGATATTTTTAATCAGAAGGCAGTCGAGCGCATTTGTAGATTGAGAAACTTAGATCCAAAGAAAGCGAATCTTTCTTTTATTTGTAAAGATTTGAGCCAAATGGCTGATTATCTACATCAACTAGACAATCAAACATTTAGACTAGTCAAAAATAACTTACCTGGCCCTTTTACCTTTATCCTGAAATCAAGTAATAAAGTACCCAAATTGTTTAAGAATAAAAAAAGAACAGTTGGCGTTCGAATTCCTAAAAATAAGATCGTGCTGGCATTGGTAGAATATTTGGGTCGACCTATACTGACGACTTCTTTAAAATCGGATGATGAATTACTAGAATATTTTACCGATCCATCGGAGATTTATGATGATTTTAAAAAATTAGTAGATATCGTTATTGATGGTGGAGTAGGTGGTAATGTAGCTTCTACAGTAGTAAATTGTATCGGCGATGAACCTGAATTGGTTCGACAAGGTGTTGGAGAAATCGATTTGTAAGAAAAATTACATTTTTAGGATGCTTTGACAATTTTATAGGTAAAGAACCAATGTTCAGATCGCTGTTAAATGTACATTAGAAGTCAATCTATTTGTTGATTAAAACGTATATTTGCCCTTCATTTTAATTACTAAATTAACTTCCCACTGTAATGAAGCAATTTTTGACGAGTTTTGTACTGATTTTATGTAGCATTTCTATTTATGCTCAAGGTACGATAAGAGGAAATATTTATGATAAAGATTCTGGGGAACCTTTGATTTCAGCTACAGTTATTATTAAGGGAACAGATATTGGAACCGTTACAGATTTGGATGGTTTTTTTGTTTTTACGAAAGTACCCACAGGAGAACATACTTTAGAAGCTAGTTACATTGGTTATGAGACCGTTTCAAAAGATATCAAACTTAATACAGGGCAAATTTTGTACGAATCACTTTATTTAAATGAAGGAGTGATGATGGAAACAGTTGAGGTGTCGGCTGGAAAAACCGAAAAGAAAACAGAAGTGAAAATTTCTACAGTAAAGGTTTCTCCAAAGCAGATCAAATCATTGCCTTCAACAGGTGGTGAAGCTGATATTGCTCAATATTTACCCGTGTTACCTGGTATCGTATTTACTGGAGATCAAGGTGGACAATTGTATATTAGAGGTGGTTCGCCGATTCAAAATAAAATTCTATTGGATGGTATGACGATTTACAATCCATTTCACTCCATAGGTTTTTTCTCGGTATTCGAAACAGAAGCGATCAAAAATATTGATGTATTAACGGGTGGTTTTAATGCGGAATATGGCGGACGTATTTCGGCTGTCGTAGATATCAAAACGAGAGAAGGAAACAAAAAAAGATATGGCGGTGTCGTTTCTTCCAACCCGTTTCAATCAAAAATATTATTAGAAGGACCAATCAAAAAATTGTCTGAAGAAGGTGGTGGTAGTTCGTCTTTCATTCTTACAGGAAAGCACTCTTATATCAATGAAACATCTAAAGTACTATACTCTTATGCAAGTAGCGATACCTTGGGTTTACCTTATAGTTTTACAGACCTTTATGGTAAGGCTTCTTTTTTGACAGGTACTGGTACAAAATTAAATTTATTTGGTTTTAATTTTACAGATCGGGTTAATGTATCGAATGTAGCAAATGTGGATTGGAACTCAGTTGGTGCGGGTGCGGATTTTACCTTAGTACCTCCAGGTTCTCCTTTTATTGTGGGAGGTAATTTTACTTTTTCTCAATATGATGTACAACTGCAAGAAGGTGATGATGATCCTAGAACGAGTAAAATTCTAACTTATACTGCTGGGCTTGATTTTACTTCTTTCGGTGAAGATAGCGAATGGAAATATGGTTTTGAATTTAATGGATTTAATACAGACTTTGTCTTTAGAAACTTTTTAGGCTTTACTTTTCAGCAAGAAGACTTTACGACAGAGTTGGCTGGTTTTGTAAAACATAGACGTAAAATTGGAAAGTTGGTTATTGAGCCAAGTTTCCGTGTACAATATTATGCGTCACTAAATGATTTTTCTTTGGAGCCTCGTTTGGGTATGAAGTTTAATGCTACAGACAGATTACGATTCAAAGCAGCAGGTGGTTTTTACTCTCAAAACTTAATTAGTACGGTAAATGAAAGAGACATTGTGAATCTATTTGTAGGTTTCTTATCAGGACCAGAACAAACGATTTTTAAACCAGGTACAAGAGAAAAAACGGATCACCGTTTACAAAAAGCAATTCATGGTATTTTTGGTGTAGAGATAGATGTAAGCAAAAAAGTCGAATTAAATATAGAACCTTACATCAAAGACTTTACACAATTGATTAATGTGAATCGTAATAAATTAGAAGCGGAAGATCCTGATTATGCTACCGAAACTGGACAGGCTTATGGTATTGACTTTTCAGTAAAATACGATTACAAAGATTTATATGTTTGGGGAACTTATTCTTTAGGTTATGTTAATCGTGATGACGGTGAACAGGTGTACCCAACTATTTTTGATAGACGACATAATGTCAACTTTTTGACAACGTATAATTTTGGTGGCGATAAATTATGGGAAGCAAGTGTGCGTTGGAATTTAGGTTCGGGATTTCCGTTTACACTTACACAGGGGTTCTATTCTTATCTGAATTTTGCTGAAGGTTTGGATACGGAATACGAAACAGAAAATCCTGATTTAGGCCTTTTATTTTCAGAAGATCGAAATTCTGGGCGTTTGCCATATTACCATCGTATGGATGTTTCCTTGAAACGTACTTTCGAATTTTCTAAATATTCAAAGCTCGATGCTACCTTAAGTATAACAAATGTTTACAATCGAGAAAATATTTTCTTCTTTGATAGAGTACGTTATGAACGAGTAAATCAACTGCCATTTTTACCAAGTTTAGGATTGATTTTATCTTTTTAACAACTTCATATAGTACGATTACTTCAATATAAAATGCGGAAGTAATTATCGTGAACTATTCATTTTTATAGTTAGTAACAAACACAAAGCCTTTCATCTTGCAAGATGAAAGGCTTTGTTTGTTCGGGTATTTTTGCTAAAAAAGCGAAAAGATTGTATCTTTCTTGAACAAATTCTATTTATGATAAGAAACCTACTATATATAGTACTCGTTATTTGCTCTTCTACTGTGCTTTTTGCGCAGGTAGACAATGACGAGAATCCTATCAGTACAGATTTGGTTTTAAGTGATTCTTATCTAAATGGATTTTATCCTGCAATTACAGATCCACCAGAAATTCCACTTCGGACAATGGCAGAATGGGAGGAAATAGAAACGCTTGTTATTGTATGGGAAATAACAAATGAAACGCCGCTAAACATTTATCGGGATATCGTTCAATATGCTCAAGAAGAATGCAGTGTTTTAATCATTAGTAATGATACACTCGAAACAATAAGTCAACTAGGAGAATTATATACAGATGCTGTGGAATTAATTGAAGGAGATTATGATTCGTTTTGGATACGAGATTTTGGAGCAACGACTACATACTTCAATGATGTCGATTCTCTCGCTTTTATAGATTACAAATATAATAGAGCAAATGATCGCCCAAAAGATGATAGTATACCTGGACTAATGGCTGACCATTTGAGGATACCTCTTTACGGTATGATAGAACCACCTTATACTTTAGTAAATACAGGAGGGAATATTATGACAGATGGATTAGGTCGAGCTTTTTCTTCGACTCATGTACTCGATAATAATGGTGAAAATAATAATCAAAATGTAGATCCGCTTACAGAAGCAGAGATCGACTCGATCATGTTTGAGTTTATGGGAATCGAACAATACATTAAAATTCCTAGTTTAGAATTTGATGTCATACATCATCTTGATATGCACATGAAATTGCTTGATGAAAAAACACTTTTGTATGGCTATATTCCTGAAGGGTATCAAACGGACTCTTTACGTTTAGAGCAAAACTTAGATTCATTACTAGACTTGTATCAGAATCAATTAGAGATCAATTTAGACGTTATCCGAATTCCGATGCCACCTGACCAAGACAATGCATTCCCCGGACAACCGAGTAATAATTCTTCGATAGAATATCCTTCTTACGTCAATGCTGTATTTTTGAATAAAACGATTTTGGTGCCTAGTTATGGTTACCAAACCTGGACAACAGATTGGGATGCTCTTGCGATCGAAGTATGGGAAAAAGCGATGCCTGGATATACGATACATCAAATAGATTGTAGTTCGATGCCAAAAACAGTTGGAGCGCTTCATTGTATGACTAAAGAAGTAGGCGTAGCTGATCCACTTTGGATAAGTCATATAGAATTGGATGATCAAGATATTGGTTTATCAGAATATTTTATTGAAGCTACGATAAAGCATCGTTCAGGTATTGAAGAAGCAATATTGCATTATAGAACCAATAGTAATGAGTCATTTCAGGAGATGTCTCCGACAACATCGAATATAGAACAAACTAAATTTTATTGGGAACTCGAACAATTGCCAGAAGGTACTATTGTTGAATATTATTTTGAAGCATCTTCAAATTCTGGTAAGCAACAAGTTCGACCACTCGTAGCACCAGATGGATATTTTTCATTTAAAGTAAAAAGAACAACAAATACCAAATCTGTTGAACATACAGAATTATTACCCATTTTTCCTAACCCTACTTCTTCAGAAATCTGTATTCCTGTTTTTAGTAAGCAAAAGGTACCTGTCTCAATTGAATTAAGAGATCTTCTAGGAAGAAAAATCTATACCATTTTTGAAGGTCGATTACCAATAGGAGCTTCCAAGTATTATTTTGATACCAGCCCATATTCTTCAGGTGTTTATTTCGTAAGTATTCAATCAGGCAATGGCAATCTCGCCCAAAAATTGATTATTAAGTAAAGAATTTTTCTTAGTTTTATGGCTTCATAAAACACAAACGAAATATGCCTAA
>JAHDIP010000379.1 GCA_020630735.1 Saprospiraceae bacterium
TCACACTAAGAAGCAATAATCTTCTACTTATGAATAGAGTTTCTGTCAAAATAGCTTATTCTAATTTATACCTACTGGAATTTAGTTTAAGCATCATCATTGGTAGCTATCTTTTGATTCTCGGTAGCTTTAATCGTTTGACAATCCGAAAACCACTTTGATTTCAGTATAACGAATGAATAGTGGAAAAGTTATTTGCTGCGAATAGCGACTACTGGATCCATTCGAGCTGCTTGTAAGGCAGGTATTACTCCAGATAAGATTCCTATAATGATTGATATGCTCAAGCCAAGTAAAATATTAGACCAAGACAAGAAAATATGAAAATCAAAAACATTGGAAAGCCCCCATGCAGTGAGGTAAACAATGAAAAGTCCAAAAATCCCTCCCAAGATGCACAAAATAATGGCTTCAATTAAAAACTCTAAAAGAATAATGTAACGTTTGGCTCCTAATGCTTTTTTGATACCTATTATATTAGTTCGTTCTTTTACCGATACAAACATAATGTTGGCTACACTAAACATCCCAACCAAGATGGCAAAGATACCAATTAGCCACCCTGCCCTATTCAATGTGGTAAATAAGATATCCAAGATATTGCTAAGTAGAGATAATTCATTTAACGAAAAATCGTCATCTTCTTTGGGCTGAAGGCGATGATGTGAACGTAAAACTCCTGTGGCTTCGTCTTTTAATTCTTCGATAGATATATTTTCATCAGCTTTTACACTTATTAATGTACCAAAAGGACTATTCGTTTTTACATTGGCTAACTTCTTCGCTAGTTCGTAAGAAATAAATATGCCTTCATCAAAATTATTGATACTAATAATATCTTGACCCGATTTTTCTAATACGCCGATGATTTCAACCTTACGTCCCATTAGTTTCACCTCTTTACCGATGGGTTCTATTGTTCCGAAAAGTTCTTCAGCAACAGTATAACCGATTACTGCCTTGTTGCTCCCATAATGATATTCAGTTGGTGAAAAGTATCGACCTTTTTCAAACTTGAAATCAAACATTTCGCCATAATCATATGTAACCCCGATTAAGCCTACCCGCTCAACATTATTGGAACGGTATTTCACTGTTTTGGCACCGACAACTATCTGAAAAGCACAAAGAGCTGCGGTTCGCATTTTTTTATCTAAGACTTCAAAGTCTAGATAATTTGGGGCGGGTCGTCTAAAATATTTCCAATAATTCATCTTAGGGTCTTCTGCCCAAGAAAACTTTTGAATATAAATAACATCATTCCCCAATTTCTCAAAACTTCCACGAATATTATCTTCTAGTGAATCAACAGCAGATTGGACAGAGATGATACAAAATATACCTATAGTAATACCAAGAAGTGATAAAAAACTTCTGAGTTTATTGCCAGACAATTGCTGAAAGGCTTGTACTATACTTTCATAAAATATTTTGAGTAAAATCAAGTTAAGTGTATTTTGTGTCAAAGTTATTCCTTTCAGTTAAAAATGGAGAAAGGATTCGATAAAAAAAGGCTTTTTATCTGCCAATGTGTTATTCTCACTAAGAATCTTACAAAAAAGTGTCTTTTTTTTGCCTAAAAATTAGGATTTTTGGACTAATTAGGTTTTATTTTTGGGCTGAGTAGTGTGCAAGTAAGACAAAAAGACTTTCTTTTAGTTATTTGCAGGTTATTTTAAAACCATTTCTTTAATAGAAATTCTTATCTTTGCGCACATTTTAAGGAAAAAAAAACAATTTATGAGGACGAAACTGTCTCAATTTAACTTCGATTTACCAGAATCATTAGTATCGCAATATCCAACAGAAAATCGAGACGAATCTCGATTAATGGTTATTCATCGAGATACAGGGAAAATAGAACATAAAATCTTCAAAGATATTATGGAATATTTTGATGAAGGAGATGTAATGATCTTTAATAATACCAAAGTTTTTCCAGCTCGACTTTATGGTAGAAAGGAAAAAACAGGTGCCAATATTGAGGTTTTCTTACTAAGAGAGTTGAATAATGAATCAAGACTTTGGGATGTACTTGTAGACCCTGCTCGTAAAATTCGTGTAGGTAATAAGCTTTATTTTAGCGATAAAGAAGATAATGATATTCTGGTTGCAGAAGTTGTTGATAATACCACTTCAAGAGGTCGTACGATTCGGTTTTTATACGATGGTACAAATGAGGAATTTCAAAAAGAATTATCTCATTTAGGAAATACACCACTTCCTCGATATATAAATCGTCAGGCTGAAGAGATCGACAAAGAGCGTTATCAAACTATTTACGCAAAAGAAATGGGTGCGGTAGCTGCTCCTACTGCTGGACTACACTTTAGTAGAGAATTACTGAAGCGCTTGGAAATTAAGGGTATCAATTTTGCTGAATTGACACTTCACGTTGGGCTTGGAACTTTTAGAAGCATAGATGTTGAAGATTTATCTAAGCATAAAATGGATGCAGAATACTTCAAAATTACAGAAGATGCAATAGAAAAGGTCAATCAATCAATTGCTTCGAAATCGAAGATTTGCTCGGTTGGTACGACTTCTATGCGTTCTATCGAATCTGCTGTTTCTGCAGAAGGTCGCTTAAAAGCTGCTGAAGGTTGGACTAATAAATTTATATATCCTCCATACGATTTTAGTATAGCTAATTGTATGATTACTAATTTCCATTTACCAAAATCTAGTTTGATGATTATGGTGTCTGCCTTTGGTGGATATGATCTAATAATGGAAGCTTACAAAGTAGCTGTAAAGGAAAAATATCGTTTCTTTAGTTACGGAGATGCTATGCTTATTCTCTAATTTTCCAGTTTTCTGATCAAAAAAGCACCTTAAAAAATATTTTTTAAGGTGCTTTTTTGTTTTAACTCCTTTGCTTTTTTGTCACCTATGTTTTCAAAAATAAGAATTTGCTGCTCGATATATATTAAAATACTATTGGGCATCTTAATATTTTCTCTTCAAATCCACAGATGACAATACAATATTTTCAGCGTTCAAATATAGCTACAGTGTCTTAATTGATTTCAGCTTTATATATATTTTTTTCATTTTGGAATAATTTTAGCAGTCACATAAGCAAACGAATAAGTTTAGCTACTTAAGATAGAATCATAGACATTGTTTCTATCACCCAAAACAAACTCCCCCTTTAGAAACTACTTTGAGTTATAAAAAAAATTCACCCCTAATTTCAAATCAGTTTCATAGAAATTTCAATTCTTTCATTAAAACTTTTTTATTGCCATGATCGCAATTTGTAAAAACCTATTAGTGCTACTTGTAGTTACCTTACCCTGGGTAGCTATGGCAAATAATGCTGATGAACTATCTACTACTTGCCCAAAAACAGAAAAATACTGTAAGGGTGAAAAAAAGTGGTCAGATGGTAAAGTCTATACAGGGGAATTTAAATATGGAATACCAAACGGAAAAGGAAAGCTCCTTATGCCTGACGGTACATCTTATTCTGGAGAATTCAAACAAGGATTACGTCATGGTTATGGTGAATTCACTTACTCCAATGGTGATCGCTTTGTTG
This sequence comes from Saprospiraceae bacterium, assembly GCA_020630735.1. Classification (GTDB taxonomy): domain Bacteria; phylum Bacteroidota; class Bacteroidia; order Chitinophagales; family Saprospiraceae; genus JAHDIP01. The sequence goes on from JAHDIP010000379.1 coordinate 3,545, forward strand.
GTGATTGGTTTTTTGATCAAATCGGACAGCAAGGTACTCTCAAGTTTGCTAACGGTGATGAATACCTAGGCGAATTTAAAAACGGAGAGATGCATGGAACAGGTACTATTCTTAACGCCAATGGAGAAGCTTACTCTGGCTCTTGGGCAAAAGGTAAAGCCAATGGAATGGGTACCTTTACTCGTTCTGATGGAAGCCAGTATATTGGTCATTTCACTAATGATAAACGAGACGGTGAAGGTATGGTTGTCTGGTCAACTGGCGATACGCTTAGAGGGAATTGGACGAATGATAAATTAAGCGGAAAAGTTTTATTTAGTTTCAATAATGGCGATGTACTCAAAAGTGATTGGGTAAATGGAAAACCTACAGTAAGAGGCAAATATGTTTTTTCTGATGGACAAGAAGTTGCTGGTACCTTAGGAAACCTGATGGACAATAGTGTTTCAAAAATTGATATATTGGAAGAGACAGATAGCAATTTGCAGCTAAGCTGGATGGGTTTTGCAATGGAGTTTAAAGCAACAGAAAACTACAAATTAGCAAATGACTTTCTATTTGCTGCCCAACAGTATGGCACTTCGTTTTCTTCTCGTCAAGAAGTAATTGCTCAAGAGATGAATATCATCAAAGAGCGTCAAAAAGATAAAGGCTGGGCGAAGCTCCCAGAAAAGAAATAATTTCTTTAACAAGTACATTATAAACTACTTTAGAATGT
>JAHDIP010000380.1 GCA_020630735.1 Saprospiraceae bacterium
GGTCCTTCTTTTTAGTTCACACCTTATTATCTATGGTGTTCATGAATCTTCGATTTCATCGAAAAAAAGAAGGCAAAATTCTAGGAAATATGAACTCACTCCGTTCAAGCAGGATATTTCCAAGTCCACTCACTACTTAATTCGCAGTACTTTTAATGCGATTTGTAGAAAAAGGTCGTTGACCTTTTTTACTGAATAGATGGTATTCATCTCTATAATATATCCTACGTTTTCTAATTTTTTAGAAAGATAAATGTACTGCTTTTTAGCGATTATTTTCGTTAAATATCAATAGCATTTTCTTTCGTAACCTTTGAATAATATTTACCCGCACTAGTCATCGTACGATCCATTGTTTCAAAATCGACAGTAACTAAGCCAAAACGGTAAGTAGGACCGATATTCCACTCAAAATTATCCCACGTACTCCAGTGAATATAACCTTGAAGTTCGATACCTTCTTCGATGGCTTGATGACAAATTTTAAGATAATCTTTTATACTCTGAATTCGCCTTTCTGGATCATCAGTACAAATACCATTTTCGGTAATGATAATCGGCTTTTTGTATTTTTTGTAATTACGACGCATGATCGTAAGAAAACCCTCAGGATAGTAGCACCACATTTTGTCGTGCGGCATTCCTAGTTTTGCAATCTTCTCAGGCGTTTCTAATTCCGTAATTGGAAAAGGGTCAAATGGCATTAAGGCATAATAACTCAATCCACAATAATCTGACTTCTTAAAAAGTTCAGCCGTTTTTTTATTAAACCACCAATCGGCTAGTTTTGCGGGTAATTTTCCAAGCAAGTTTCTGCCTTCAAATAAAACGGTATTCTGCGAAATGCCTATTGGCTTTGTAGGATCGTAAGCTTTAAGGAAGTCGTAGGCGATGTCATGAGCCATTGCCATATGTTTAAGTGCCTTATCTCCTTTGAAATAATTTTTTTGGAATGGAGGAAATAAACCAGTTATAAAACTATTTGCAGCATAAACATTCGGTTCATTGAACGTATTCCAATTCGCTACATACTCTCCAAAATGTTTAATACATTTTTTGCAATAGTCGAGATAGGCAGGAATGTTATCTTCGTTTAACCAACTGCCATTATTTTCAAACCAAAGCGGATTGGAAAAGTGATGTAGTACAAACATTATTTGCATACCTTCTTTCCGAAGCTTTTGGAAAAAATCTTGGTATTCCAATACGGTGCTTTCGTCAAATTCTTGAAAGGCACCACGTTGTAGTTTTGACCAATCAACCCCACAACGATACATACTACCAAACTGTTTGATGTAGCTGATATCTTCGTCTCGTCGTTTTTCGTGTTCGGTTGTATTGTCGAAAGTATATCCATCAGTAGCTTTTACACCTTTCCATTGATGCTCAAAAGCTGTTTCGACTTGAGCGGCTGCAGTAGATGTGCCCCAAATAAATCCTTTAGGAAATTGTAGTTTCATTGTATACCTATATTTGCGTTCAAATTCATAGAATGTCTGCAAAAATAGAGTTTTAACCAAGAGAAAAGAAAAATACGATATAAATATTTATCGGTTTTAATGGATTGAAAAGGAATCCCGAACTATCGAAAAGAAAGTTCGGGATTCATTCTGCGTTTAGGAACTATACTGAAATCAAATAAGAACCTGCGGTGATCAGTAAACCGAAAAAGTTTAAAAGTCCATATCATCGCCTCCGCCATTACCACCGCCAGATCTTCGCTCACGGTTTCCACGTCCACGTTTACGTTTTTCTGGATTAAGAGAATAGCTGAAACCGATGTATGCTATACGGCTTTGTCGCCGAAACTCCATGTCTAACTCATAATTATCTTCTGCCAAATTAATTCTAAAACGACGAGTATTAAAAATGTCAGAAATCCTAAAAGTTATTTTACCTTTTTTCTTTAAAATAGATTTACTAACACCAAAATCGAAGCTATAAAATGGTTGCATTTCTCCTTGTAAAGAAACGCCTCTTGACCGATAAAAACCATTTAATTGAAGGTCCAAGTTTTTCCAAACTGTCCAAGTATTTGAGAATCGGGCCATCCATAGATAGCCAGCGTTGGTCAAGTCGTTTTCGAGATTATCACCATTGATGACTGTTCGATAAAAAGTAGCATTAGCGTTCATACGCCAGAATTTTGCCGGACGATAAGTCCCAACTAATTCAATTCCATAAGAATCCGCATTGTTTGCGTTTTGCCAAGTACGGTATAAAATTCCATCTTCTTCGAAGACAAAACGACTCAACAATCCTTCAGTACGTTTGTAAAAAATAGAACTATTAAATGTTCCTTTTTCCCAAAACTGAAGAAAACCTAGTTCATAAGAATTTACAAATTCAGGTTGGAGTTGAGGGTTACCGATTCGAATATTAAGTGGATCAGAAAAATTGGCAAAAGGATTTAAGGTTCGATAACGAGGACGATTTACACGTCGGCTGTAGCTAAGTTGAAACTTCTGTTGTTTCGTTAGACTATAAGTAAGGTGAGCCGAAGGATATATCTGAAAGTAGTCGTTATCAAAAGCTTGATCAGTGGTAGCTTGAGTAGATGTAGTGAAAGCCTGTTCTGCTCTAAGCCCGAGTTGATAAGAAAATTTTTTGAACTCATCAGAAAACGTTACGTAAGCTGCATGAATTTGTTCATCATAGATAAAACGATTGCTCACTTCATCATTAAAAGCCCAAGTATTTGTAACGAAACTAAAATCATTAAATTGATAGTCATTATCAATATGTCTTAATGTACTTTTTAATCCAGTTTCTATTCTTTTATTATCTTTTAGTGGGTGGGTATAGTCTAACTGAAATAGCATATTGCTATTTTTGTCTTGTGAATTAGAACCTTGAATAATTTGTTCAAGACTATTGAGTTGTAGATCTGATATTTCTTCTTGAAAAGATTCTATTTCTTTTTCACTTGAACTAGAGTAGGAGGCCGCAACTAATAATTCTTGTTTTTCTTTTTCAAATGTTTTAAGATAATTTAAACTGTATTCGAGTACATCTCCATTATCTGTTTCCACTTTATCTCTATTAGATCGTTGAAAGTACTCGTAGTCATATAAAGAATTACTCTTTAGTAGTGATAAGTTTGAACGGTCTCTAAGACTATAAGTGACAGATGCGCTTAAAGTATTTCTGAGGTTAAGTCGATAATCGAAGCCTCCTTTAAAGGTATGATTTGTTCTTGTTCTATCACCATCCGTGTTTTGCAATAATTGATACACTTGATAGCTTGTGTCTTGAAAAGTAGTTGTCCGATTTCTAATACTTTTTCTAAACCGAGTACCATGTCTTGCATTGTAACTAGTAAATACATTAAATTTTTTGAAACCATAATTCAACATAATAGAGCCATCAATTTGATTCCAAGTACCAAGATTTAAACTTGTTTTTAAATTAAACCCTTTACGATTTAAATTTTTAGTGACGATATTAATAATTCCAGCCATTCCATCAGGCGAGTACTTTGCTGAGGGATTTGTCATTACTTCAATGCTCTTTATGGTATTGGCAGGTATCTGATCAAGAATTGCTCTACGGTCTAAACCAGTCAAAGCAGAGGGTTTACCATTTACTAAAATCGTTACATTTTCGCTACCTCTAAGACTAATATTTCCATCAATATCGACAGTGACAGAAGGAATATTTTTGATCACATCTTCGGCATTTCCACCTGAAGCGGCAATATTTTTATCAACATTAAAAACCTTTTTGTCCAAAGCAAATTCCATCATCTCTCGTTCTGCTTTGACTTCCACTTCTACTAAATTATTGGCAGCAGGAGCTATGATGATTTCACCAACTCTATTTCTTCTAGCGTCTGCACTGATAGTGACATCTTTTATTTTTTTATTTTCATGGCCGATATAATCAACAACAATATCATAAGATCCGAACTCTAGTCCTCTAAAAAAGAAACGTCCTTCAGCATTCGTAACAACACCTTTTAACATAGTAGAATCGCCATTTGCATACAATAGCACATTCGCAAATTCGACAACATCAAATGTTTCGCTACTTTTAATAATGCCAACGATACCTCCTTTCGTTGGATCTCCACCACCTCTGCCTCCACGACCTTCTCCTCTGCCATTACCTTGACCACGTTGCGCTATTATCGATGTACTTACTAACATGGTAAGTGTGAAAATTAGAAGGGAGTAATAGTTATTCATATGTTTTTTTATTTTTTAGTTAAGTAATGGGTGAATAATAAGTTCCCGATTTGGAGACCTGCCTGCCGGTAGGC
>JAHDIP010000381.1 GCA_020630735.1 Saprospiraceae bacterium
AAATCCAATTTATTGATGGTACTATCGGATTCTTCAAAGGCGATTTGACATTAGCCCACTAATCATAAATTAGGAGTCTTTAAAAGACTTGAGCTAAAACTACTCTCTTGAATCCCCTATCAATTTAAAATTGATAGGGGATTTTTTCATGCAGTTATTTTAAAATCATTGATAATGCTTTTTAGAATTTTTATGAGATACGCTTCATTTTCTTATAAAAAGGTCAATTTCTACTGAAAAAAGAAGAAACTATTTGTTTTTAAACGATGTAAATAGTATATTTGCACTCGATTTTTTAAAAATAATAAATTTGTACACCATGTTTGCAATCGTAACGATAGCTGGTCAGCAATTTAAAGTTGAGGAGGGTCAAGAGATCTTCGTCCACCAGCTAGACGCATCAGAAGGTGACAGTGTTTCTTTCGATCAAATACACTTGATTGATAGAGATGGAACTGTGAACCTCGGCAAACCTACTATCAGTGCGGCTTCTGTAAGTGCGACGGTACTAGGTCATCAAAAAGGAGATAAGGTAATTGTCTTCAAAAAGAAAAGAAGAAAAGGCTACAAGCTGAAGAATGGGCACCGCCAAAGGTTCACCAAAATAAAAATAAACACGATTGTTGGTTAAAAAGACCTTCAAATTCTTGTTTAGCTTCAAAATTTTCTTTATTTTTATCAAATCTAAAAGTAGATAACTAATGGCACATAAAAAAGGAGTTGGTAGTTCGGATAATGGACGTGATAGTAAGAGTAAACGATTAGGTGTAAAATTATTCGGAGGACAAGCAGCAAAAGCTGGTAATATTATTGTTCGCCAACGTGGAACAAGATTCCATCCTGGTGATAATGTAAATATGGGGAAAGATCATACTTTACATGCACTAGTAGATGGTACAGTTGTTTTTAAGAAAAGACGTTTAAATAGAACTTTTGTAAGTATTCTTCCTTTCGATACTGTAGAAGAGCGTGTTGCTAAACCTAAAAAAGTTAAGAAAACCGTAAAATCTCCAGATACGAGTGACGCAACCGCGACACCTATCGTCGAAACAACGAATACAGACAATATTGCAAAAGTTGCAAACGTTAATCCTCCTGTAAGCGATAGTGCTACAGACAAATTAACTAAGATTGAGGGCATTGGTCCTAAAATCGCTGAAATATTAAATAATGGTGGTATCCATACTTTTGCTGCACTAGCTGCCGCAGATGTAAGCAAACTAAAAGAACTTTTAGAAGCTGCTGGAAATAGATACCGCATGCATAATCCTACTTCTTGGCCACAGCAAGCTCAATTAGCTGCTGATGGAAAATGGGATGAATTGGAAAAACTTCAAGACTATTTAGATGGTGGAGTTGATCCTAATGCAAAAGACCAAGAAGAATAGACGTGATATAAGATGTTTTAGTTTTCATAGCTTTATATTTTTTGTTGTAAAGCCCCGATCGCCCGATTGGGGCTCTTTTTTTGCCCATAAGCAAAGAATCTTTAAATACTAAATGACCAATTTGTATAGAATTATTCTTTCAACCTTAACAAAATCAATTCCCTATTACCAGCCTTTATGATAATATCTTTCCTAATAGGGCGAACGAAAAGTCGTTTTCTTAATATATAAAACAGTTTGTAAAATTGTAGGAGCTTTTAAGCAAATTATAACCTTGCTAATGATGAAGGCATGTCCATTGCTCTTCTCCAAGCAGCTAATTGACTGATGTGCATTGAATAATGTGAAATGCACATAAAATATAAAAAGTCAATGGTGTTAGGAAAGTACTTACTAAACCGCCAAGTCATCTTTTCGTATAATTTATCCTCTGTAATCTCTTTAAAATGCTTTAACAAGGTATTATGCTGAACTTTTAATTCGTCAATCAGTTCATTTTTTGTAGGATATGCATTTGGGGCTTTGGTAGGTAATCGAGAATCGCCTGGTCCTTTTCGTCTAAAAAGATTATCCCATTGTTTACTAATGGTATACGTTCCTCCTAAATGCTTGATCGTTAAACCATAAGCGGTAATAATATGTCCAAGGGTAAAAGAAGGATGATTTTCTAATCCTATAGAGGGAGAAAAAGTCATATCATCCTCTTTGATATCTATAACTAAATCCTGCAAATAAGTAAAATTAAACTGGAGTTGCGCAATAAGTTGTTCTAATTGATGAGCGTTTTTCATCTTTCAAGTTAACAAATTACTCAGTTTTTTTAGGCTTGCCGTCTACTATCTCTTCCTCCCCAATATTTTATCCAAACAGGACTAAACGATTTCATTCTTTGGTTTTCAGAACAACTAGATAACTTATGCACTATTTTATTGTATTCTCTTTCATCAAAATAAGTAAGGTTATACAAGGTTACAAATCCTGTTTGGTATTTACTATTGATATAGTCTAGTAAGTCTTCTTGCAATAAATAATGAAATTCCTTAAAAAAATTGTACTGATACTCTTCCATTCCACCTGAGTTAAGAATATTTTTGAGTAAAGCATATTCTATCAAATGTTCATAAGAAGCACGATACCATTTATTTTTGGTAAAAATTCGATTGGCAAACACTTCTTTTGCAGGCAAAAAGACAAGATCTGATTCGATCAATTTATGTAAAAAGCAAACTTCTAAGGCAGTTTTATCGTCAAATTCTATCGTTATTTTCGTTTCCCAAGCACTAGCATCAATATTCAAATCAAGTTGATGAGGATAACTTTTAGATTTTAGGATAAGCAAGTCTAAGTCCTTTTTGCTCATTAAAATATAGATAGGACGCTGATAGAAAGTATAAAATGATTTTTCCGCTGTGCTATAATCAAAAAGCACATAATCATATTGTTGGATATAATCGAAAAAAGTTCTTAAAAAAGATAGTCTTCTGCTCATCTGTTAGGGTATTATAATTTGGGTAGAATTAAATGTTGTAATACAAATACTACGCCTGTTTAGATAGACGCTAAAAAAAATAAAATAGTTGCTTCTTATTTTAATTCTTTAGTCCAATCCTATTGGGATTGCATAGCTCTTTATATCTGTTCAACACTATTAAAACTTAGCCATCCTTCTTCTCCATTAGCCAGAATAATTTTGTGCCACTCCCCTATCTTGTCCAAAAACCGTACTTTAGTCCCCTGATGAAGTACCAATATCGCATTACTCGTTTCATCGGGTGCCGCTTGTAAGTTTGTCTCCTCAACAATGACAATGCCTTCTCCACTATTATCTTCATACATTGACTGGCTAGCAGCCAATGCAAAGGGTAAAATACAAAATGCCAAAGAAGCTACACCTACCATAAATCCTAATTTCCTGCGCTCACGCTCCTCTCCCATTCGCCATAAGATGAGTCCTCCAATACCAATCCAAAGGAAAAGTAAACCAAGAATACTCCAAGTGGTTGACGAAAATATTTTTCGAGTATTTTCCCACCATCTAGCTAGAAAGAATTTAGACAAGACTTCTATATCATCTTCCAATTGATCTTGAGCTAATTTGAGATTAAATTGTGTATCCTTATCTCTTGGATTCAAAAGTAAAGCACGTTCATAATTTAAAATTGCCTTTCCGAGTTGTTGTTTTTTGTAATAAGCGTTACCTAGGTTATAGTGTAATTCTACTGATTTCAAACCTTGGGCAACGACTGTTTCGTATTTTTGAATAGCTTCGTCATATTTTTTCTGCTTATATAATTCACTCGCTTCTTGGAAAACAGCCGTTGTTCCCCAGCTTGAAGTTCCTATTAACAGCAATACGAATAGTAAATAATATTTCATCCTTTATAATAATTATCGGTTTAGCCATTATTAAATTTTATGTCAAATAATTTTGTATGACTAAAAAACAATCTTTTTATCTCATAAAACTATTTTGACATAAAGTCTATTATTCACAAGAACTTTGGCAGAGTTCCAGTGTTTCGAAAGGTACAACACCGTCGCAACCTCCCCAAGTAAATTCTTTACACATCCATTCCGACTGGTCGAAGTAGTAACGTGGAATGGCAGCTTCGCAAGGTCCTGAATCTGGTACTAAGTTACAAGGTCCACAGAGTAGTACTTCTTCATCATTATTACCACAAGCAAAGATAAAAAGCGTAAAGGAAAAGAGAAAATAATACTTTTTCATCAGTTTAAAATTTGCTTTAAGTCCAAAAAACAACCCTATCTGCTAAGCGTAGTTTGCAACTACGCTTCACTATTTTGCTGTTTCTAACAGCACCTTTTGCACGATGCTAAAAGAATGATTCGTTTTAATCA
>JAHDIP010000076.1:0-13078 GCA_020630735.1 Saprospiraceae bacterium
AAGTTTGGCTATAATTTTGTTTTGTAAGAATTACGGATTATTGGGGAATTAAATACTTTAACATATAAATCACTTCTTATTTTTTTTAATATAAGATTAATGTTTTATCTTGCTATCAAGTCTCCAACATATCCACTCCCCAAGATCCATCATTTTATAGATTATCAAACGTAAATGCGTTCTTATGTGTAGATTGGTAGTTACACTTTTATTGCTTGTATGTTATGGATCAACATCATTTGCCCAGATAAAGAAAAAATTTAGGGACAGAAATGATACGCGCGATGTTGTCGTCAAAGAAAATGATGCGAACGACTATCAAATATTGAATGAAAATTTTGCTGATGCAAAGGAGGGAGAAGTCATTCGTATTTTACCTGAAAATCTTCGCCAACCTGCTCCAGAGATAATTAAAGAAACGCCAGCCCCGCCGCCACCACCTCCTCCAGCGCCCAAACCAGTTCCAGTTCCCGCTCCAGTTCCTGAACAACCTGTTGAACCAACACCTGTTGTTGAAGAAGTAGTACAAAAAAAGGAGGAACCAAAGCCTGTTCCCGAAAAAGAAGTTGAAGAGGAAACTCCAAAGCCTGTCGTAAAAGTTGCTCCACCAAAACCAGAGCGCACTCGATCAAGCAGATCAAGCGGTGCTTCTAGCAGTTCAAAACGTCGAAAAGTAAAGAAAAAACGCCCTATGTTTCGCTTTCCAAAGAAGAAAAGAAAGGTGCGTAAACGACGAAAAAATGCCTGTTATCAGTTCTAAAACAATCGTTTTAAGGATAGGAAAATTGAAAATAAAAAGGTTATTGTTGTTTTTATTTTGCTGATATACAGTTTGTTATGTTGGTTAGATGTTTGTTTTTTGAAAAAAATAAGAGGTGATGAATTGTTTTTGTAATAGGTAATGGATGTAATAGAACTTACCTTTGTAAGGAAATCAATTATTATAAATCAAAAATAGTAAACATGAAAAGGATAATCTTCGCCCTTTTAGTACTCATCCTATGTGCACAATGTACACCAGACAAAGACATAGAGCTTATAAGCTTAACCGCAGAAGCTAAACTTACTTACACAGAAACTACAGATGAAACAATTGATGATGGAGAAATTAGTTCTAGAACTACCCCACATCAAGCTAATTTAACACTTGATTTAGGTTTGTCGTCTCTTTCTAAAAGTATTACCGATCAAATTAGTACGATTGAAATAGATACAAAAACAACTGATTGTGAAAATACTGATTGGACTGTTAGGTTGAGTGAAAGTGATAATGAGATTATATTATATTATTGTCCGCCTCCTATTTTTTGTCCAGGAATTATCACAATTGATGATGCCTTGACTGGTGACTGCTTAGAAGAAACGGATAAGCTAGGATATGATTTTATGTCGATGAAGGAAATCCAAGAAATTTCAATACTTCTAAAAGACGGAAGAACTATTCCTGTTAATCTGAAAGAAACAATATTTATAGTTCGCTAAAAATGTAAACCTTTCGATACAATTTTGCTCTAACTAAGGGCAAAATTGTATCCTTTAATGTAGCTATTAATTTAAGAAATAGCGCTAAAAAATAACAACAACAAAAAATATAAAGAAGAAAACTAACAGGTCATGTCGATAAGTATATGGCCTGTTTTTTTAAACAAATTCCTTAAGTTTTGCTTTTATCCAAAGTCTAAAAAATAGACCTTCAGTTTGTTCTTCTTCTGTTTTGAGTTTTTCGACTTCTTTTAAAATATCCTTCCGTTGTTTTTTCATACTTTTAAGTTTGAGCATTTTTTTTGTGATATCAATAAAATTGTTGTAATTCGTTTTAAAGTCTTCACCTTTCTTTTTATTACGACGAACGCTTTGTTTCAGCGATAAGAAAAGACTATCAATAGCCATAAATTCATTGAGTTCGTAGTAAGCACGAAGTTGCAAGGATTTTCCTGTTATTTTATACATTTCGTCAATGATCTCAACTTCATTCAGTGCCGATAAAGTTTTGGTAAATTCTCCTTTATGGAAATAGATCGTTGCTTTACTAAGTGCATACATATCTTTTTGAACTTGCTGATTCAACAGGTGAATTTTAGTCTCAATAAAATTTTCAACCCAGTTAAAATCTTTTAGCTGACAAGCAATCGAAACGATATTATTAAAATGTGCTTGAGGAATATAACCTGCTTGGGTCAATAAGTTGAGTTCTATACCAATTTTATATAAATCCAAAATTTCTTTGATGGGAATATATCCAGTATAGTGTGCTTGCAAGCAGTAGTTCATTGATAGGTTAAAAAGATCTTGTTTATTTTGTTCACCGAAGAAATGAATATTTTTGAATAGAAAACTTTTGACTTCATGATAGTCAGCATAATTCTTATTTTTTAACCCTAATATAAACTTACTTAATATTTGATAGATCGGATGTTTTAGGTTTGTTTCATTTTGTACATAATCAAAAATATAATCATCAAACTTATTCGTGTAACTATTGCTTGCAAATTTGCTTCGGTTGTGAAATTCGATTTGGAAAATTAGTTTGGTAATAAAGTAAAATTCATCGAGTGAATTGATTAATGTTTGGAAGTATTGTTCTTGTTCTTTTTCACTAAAAATAACATCTCGATAAGAGTGATCGTAGGCAAATTTATTTACCCAAAATTTATTAAAAAAATATTCATTGTCTTTTACACTACCTTCGTCTAATTCTTTATCAATTTGCTCAAATTTCTTTAAAAAAAGTTTGTCTAGTTTTCTGCTTTGGAAAGCCTTTAATAAAAGGTGGTTTCTATCAAGGTGTTGTTGTTTTAGCTCTTGTGAAACGACAAAGTCTTCTAATATCAAGTAAAGGTCAGACATAGTGTCTGTGACTCTTTTTTGATTAAAAATGGTATCACCTGGAAATACTTTTTTGAAGCAATTTTCTTTTGTGAATTGTTTTGAAGAAAAATCTGGATAATACCTTTTTAAGAAATTAAGTAAATTGAGTTCTCTCTTTTTTTCTTTTTGAGATTGCGATTTAACATAGATTGAAAACTCTCTAAATTCTGATTTTGATAGAGAACTGATCAGTTCTATTAGTTTACTATTCTTCATTTAATCTTTTTCTAAGGCTCTAAGAAGTTGTCGTATAACCACTACAGACACAAGTAAGTATAAAAGAATCGTAATCAGGTTGAAGCTAAAAAACGAAGTTTAGCATGGCTAAGTGAGTTTTTCAACAAAAAGCTGACTTCGAGATTGGTTTGCAATAAGAGAAGGGGTGTTAAAACTACTTCTTTAGAGTATACGGAAAAATATTTTGATTGTTTTGATCTGCAAATAGGGGGTTTAGAGTTTTATAAGTAATGTCTTAATCATTTGTTTTTTAGGTACTTATGTACAGTGTCTTTTTTTTAATCATCAAATGTAATAAAAAAATATCAGGTGTAAAGCGATTTTTGTATTTGTTGGAGGAGGCAAATCTTCTCAACTTGCAGGTATAATTGATTATAGAGTTATAAGGGATACCAACGTATACGATTATTGAATAACGATAAAGAAATTACACGTTTAATCTTATCAAGATAGAATATATACAAGTACTTAAATGCTATGAACTAAACAATTTTTAATTCTGAAAAGATGGATGGTAGTGCTGAAGATTATAAAATTTTTATGTTTCTACCGTCCATATTTTATATATGATATGGTCTATGCTTAGCAGGCTGTTTCTTCTAATATGAAGATGTGGCCTGTTGTTTTTTCAGTATTATGATATTAGTTTTAATGTTGGTTTTATTTCTGTACCACAAGCGTTTTATTGGGCATCTGATCCTACAAGTGGAGGAAATTCTTATATAGCAATTTTGATGAGAGGGAGTACACTTCATGACTATGAAGTTGTAAATAATCAAAGTGGGTTTTTAAGCTTACTTCAAATTCCTGATTGTGGTACTTATACCGCTCATTTATGGGCTAGGGAAGTAGAACCTGGATGCAATAATACCTATCAATTACTTATGTCTGACACAAAACATTATCCTCTTTGTTGGTAGGCTATGTCATCAATAATTTTTCGACAGGCTGTTTCTCTTAAGAGGAGCAGCCTGTTGCTTTATATGAAATATGATAAAAAGAAATACTATATTTTTTTACTCCTAACACTCCTTATGGGTATGGTCAAAATTCATAATATCACAAATAAACGCTGATTAACAATGTTTTATTAATATATGTTTGTTTATTATGAGATAATAGCTTGTCACTTTCTAATGTATAAATCACAAATAATGTGTTCTATACGTTCATATATTAGTGCAATTAATGCTTTACAGTAAAATAATATTAATTAATTCAACATAGATTAATTTTATTAATACTTTATAGTACATATAATATATAAAAATCATATTTTTGGTATACTTTTCGATAATTACTTATATATAAATAAAAAAAAAGTCAAATGAAGTTGTTACGAATATTGTTGATTATGCTATTGCCAGTACTTTTATCTGCCCAAAAATGGGAAGCTGGCTTTTTTGTTGGAGGAGTAAATTATCAAGGTGATTTGGTGGTGCCTTCTCTAACGTTGAAAGAATTAAAGTTCGCTTATGGTGGACATATTCGTCATCATTTTAGCAATAAATTAGCGCTTAGAGCTAGTTTAATGTTTGGTGAATTAGGAGGCGATGATAAAAACTTTGATGATCCTGCTTGGAGACAAGATCGTGCTTTTAATTTTACGACTCCTTTAACAGAAGTGTCTGGTGTACTTGAATGGAATATTTTAGGTAAAGATAGATATAGCGACGAAGGTAAATTTATGGATAAAATATACACGCCTTATCTATTTGCAGGTATCGGTGCTGTTTTTGTAAAGCCTGATGTAGATTTCAACGAAGCTAATATGGATGGCAAAATGTTGAAAAAGATATTGCTTGATAAAGCAGAATCTACTCCAACTTCTTTTGCTGCTTTTCCTTTTGGTGCAGGTGTTCGACTTGATCTGTCCGAATCTGCTGTATTTGGATTGGAAGCAAGTTTACGTCCTCCTGTTACGGACTATTTAGATGGTATCAGTGAAGCTGCAAATCCTGATAGAAATGATTGGTATTCTTCTCTTACTGCTTCTATCTCTTGGAGATTTGGTGAGATTTCTGGATCTACACCAGAAGAAATTATTGAGGCAGTTCCTGAAGTACTTGATACAGATATGGATGGTATTGCTGATGACGTCGATGCTTGTCCTGACGAAGCTGGTGTTGCTTTATTCAAAGGTTGTCCAGATTCTGATAGTGATGGTGTAGCTGATAAAAATGATGATTGCCCCGATGTCGCTGGTCGTAAAACATTAAATGGCTGTCCAGATTCTGATAATGATGGTATAGCAGATAAGGATGATGACTGTCCTGAAAAAGCAGGTGTAGCAAGTAATAAAGGTTGTCCTGCAGTAGTAGCAAAGGTCGTAGATACTGACAATGACGGTGTTATTGATGAAAAAGACGAATGTCCAAATACAGCAGGTACACTTCTAGGCTGTCCTGATAAAGATAGAGATGGTATTGCTGATAAAAGTGATGCTTGTCCAAATAATGCTGGATTGAGTGTACATGGTGGTTGTCCAGATACAGATGGTGATGGCATTATCGACTCAAAAGATAGATGTCCAAATACTGCTGGAGTAGGAACGGTTTCTGGCTGTCCTGAGATTAAAACTGAAGAACGAGCAGTACTTACTAGCGCAATGCGTTCTATTCGCTTTGAGTCGGGTAATAATATCTTAAAATCTGAGTCATATAATGTATTGACCCAAATTGTGGGACTTATGAACAAATACCCACAATATAGTTTACGTATCAAAGGTCATACTGATAGCCAAGGTAGTTCTTCTACCAATCAGGCTTTATCAGAAAAACGTGCAAGAGCTTGTTACGATTTCTTAGTAAGTAAGGGGATTTCTCCTTCAAGAATGAACCATTCTGGTTATGGTGAAACGCAGCCTATTGCTAGTAACCAAACGAGTGCTGGACGTCTTGAAAACCGTCGAGTTGAATTTGAATTGTACTAATAATCATAATCAAGTCTATTATAATTTTCTTAAAAAACGATCGACTGGCAATTGCCAGTCGATCGTTTTTTTTGCCTTCTAATGAGTAGTTTTTACTGTTTTCTCTCCTTTTAGATTAATTATGTAGAATATAGTTAATTTGTTTTTAACTATTAATCAGTTATTTATAGATGTTTGTTTTCTGATAATGCTCCTGTTTTTGTTTTTTATCTTCCAAAATATCAAAGAATTAAGCCAAAAGAGTTATATTTAAGAAGTTTCAGGCAGCGGATTGGTGAGTTAGGGTATCTTCTTAATAATGCAAATAACTTTGAGCAAAGACAACTCCATACCATTAACTGAACAAGACCTAATCATTGGTTGTATCCGAGAAGATCGGGTTTGCCAAAGAGAACTGTTCAGATTATACGCAGGTAAGATGCTTACCGTGTGTACTAGGTATGCTCGACACCATCAGGAAGCTGAAGATATTTTGCAAGATGCATTCATAAAAGTATTTGATAATATTTCAAAATTTCAAGCAAAAGGTTCTTTTGAAGGATGGATAAGAAAAATTGTGATAAATACAGCTCTAAAAAATTACAAAAAAAGTTCTTTCCAAAAAGAATTAATTGGAGTTGAAGATTATCCTGAAAATTCGATTGATCCGTCTGTTATTCCTCATATGCAAGCAGAAGAATTACTGAAAATAATAGAGGGTTTGCCTGAAGGATATCGAATAGTGTTTAATCTTTATGCAATAGAAGGGTTTAGTCATAAAGAAATTGCTGAAATGCTCAATATTAAAGAAAGTACTTCTCGTTCACAACTCGTCAAAGCTCGAAAAATGTTGCAAGAACGTATTTTGAAATTACAAAAAATAGCGTCATGAGGGATCAAAATCCCATAGATAAAATGATACAGGATAAGCTTCGAAATTATCCTATGGAAACCCCTGATCACCTTTGGGAAAGGATAGATCAGAAGCGAACATTTTCGCATAAATTGAAGAACCAGTTACGCCAATATGGACCTTATATTTCTGCATTAGCTTTGCTTTTGTTAGTCGGAATTTCAACTCAAATTTTACCTCGTTTTATTGGTGAATCAAATACAACAGCATTAGAAAAAGATAGTGTTCAAAAATCTCAAATTTTAGACGAAGAGAATCATACAAAAACACAAGAATCAAGCACTGAATTAGCACTTGGTTCTTTAGAACATAACCTAGAGAGTCCATCCCATAACCCCACATTGACAGCAAATGATACAAAAGAAAATAATGTAAAACAGAAAAGTAAAAACAGTGTTAAAAACGAGAAGCGAACACCAACAATTGCCGTAGAGCAGAAAGGTGGTTTGGGTTTTCGAACTAAAGAAATAATTAATACAACATCAAACCGAACAGTATTAGGAACGAAAGGAGAACCATTCATACAAGAAGAATCGTTAATCGATTTTGATGATAATGTGTCTGATAATGAATTAGTTATAGCTACTCCTGTGCTGGCGTACCCAACGATGAAAACGGGAGTAATGTCATTGCTTAGCTCCCAAACTAATAAATTGGATGCTCCAAAGTATAGTCTTGAAGGCTTAGATTTAATGGATCCAAAATGTGCTAAATTTAGTGCTAAGATTCGATTCGATTTATACATTGATGGTATAGCTTCATATGATTATGCATTTAAATCATTAACAACAAAAACGGGTGAAGATTCTAATTATAGAGACCGAAGATCTTCTACAGAAGCCTTTTACTATGCCTTTACAGCAGGTACTCGGTTTTCATTGGTAACAAGCAATGGATGGGCATTAAGAACAGGGTTTGTTTATGCAAATATTGGTGAACTTTTTAAGTATGTTGATGTTAATGCTATAGAACCTTCTACAGGTGAACTTTCATTGTTAGAATTGACAAAGACAAACCGTTTCCAAACCTTCGATGTACCTGTTATTTTGGGCTACGAAATGGACTTTAAAAACTTTGTTCTACATGTTAATACAGGAGCTTATATTAATCTGTTTTTTGAGAAAAAAGGCTTTATCCTTTCCCCTGATTTAAACCCTGTTAGTTTAGCAAGTAGAGATGCTGAAGAGTTTGGTGTTTATTCACCATTCAGAAACCATGTAGGTGCAAGTTTATATGGTAGCATAGGTATCAATTATAAGTTAGGTTCTAATGTACAACTTATTATTGAGCCGCATTTTAAACGTAATCTAAAATCAATTACACTTGATAATTATCCACTAAATCAGAAATATACGACTACTGGTTTGATTACAGGATTTAGATTTAAATTTTAAAAATATAATTTTAAGTAAGTAAAGCAGCGAAATAGAACTTTAAGTACTCTTAAGAGTAAAGAGATTTGTTCGAAAGAAACATTATGAAAAGAAAAAGCGAAAATATAATAACCTCATTTCTTACAGCGTGCTGTTTCATCGTGCTTTTTAGCGGATGTGAGAAAGACATCGTACTGTATACTCCTTACGAAAATCAAACGCAAAACTTTGAAGGAGATATCAACGAATTTTTTGATTTAGCACAAACAGATGCTCAATTATTCACAATTGATAGTAATAGCCCTGAAATGATAACCACTCAAAGTGGCATGAGAGTACATTTTGAAGCTAATTCTTTTGTTACAGTAAATAATGTATTAATAGACGGAGATATAACAATCGAAGTTGTAGAATTATTGAATAAAGGAGATATTCTAAAATATAATATTCCTACTATAACAACCCATCAAATATTAGAAACTGTCGTACAATTCCATATTTTAGCAAAGCAAAATGATGAAGAATTATTATTGCTTGCTGATGCAAGTGTTAAAGTACAATTTCCTGATAATGAACAACTTGAAAGTGTTGAGTTGTTTACGGAAAGCTCAAATGAACTAGGAAATTTTATATGGACAGAAGCTGATGATGACCCAAATTCAAGTAATAATGTTTTTGCTACAGAATGGCTCATAGATAATAACTTACAAGTTGGATATGAGTGCGAAAACCTTGCTTTAGGTTGGTCTGCTTTCAGCTCTATTGTTGATTATTCAACGGACCAAACAATAGTAGGATGTGTTGATTTACAAGAACAATTTGTTGAAACCAATACGGTTGTATTTCTTGTTTATCAAGAAATGAATACCATTATTCCACTCATTAAAAATGCTGAAACAGAATTGTTTTGTACAAATGATTTATTGAAAAATTTCGATGTAACAACTATCGTGATTTCTCATCAAGGTAACGATTCCTTTCAATTTGGAAGTAACGATATCAATGTTGCAGCCGAACTAACAGAAACGATGAAACCCAATGATACACCATTTAGTGATATCATGTCATTTTTGAATGATCTATAATTAAAAATATAAATTACTGATATACAAGTAATTAAAGATTCAGATTTCAATTTTTAGCTCGAGTTTTTTGGTAAAGCCCTGTGTTTCTCAGGGCTTTATTTTTTTCCTTATTAATTATTGGATAAAATAAAGTTGAGCATCTCCTGCTCTGTTAATTTGAAGGTTTGACTACTCGCTTCAGTATCTTTTTCTTCCCCATTATACTCATGACGTACAAAGTAAGGTGCTTCATAATACAATTCAACAAAAACGCCCGAGAGGCCGTCTTTATATTTTTTCCCTTGTTTTAGAAGTGTTATTAATCGGTTGGCTGTAGCTATTTTCATGGTTTTTAAGATTTTAACATTTAGGACAGTGTTTTTACAATCAATAACCACTCCAAAGTATTTTAACAAGTATTAAATTCTCTTAAAAATTAGTAATACCATATTATTGTTTATATATTTGTCAGTAGTATGTAGGAATTTTGAAATTATAATTACCTTTTATATGTTTTAATCCTACAATAGCTACCCAATACCGCAAAACAAAATCACCTTCTACCGTTTATAACTAAGGACCCTATAATCCAAGTACAAACGTTTCATTCAAACTTATAAGGATATAATTGCAATAAAATCAATAGTGCCAGACAGCACTATATCTAAATTATTATTTAATGATTTTTTGTAAGTAATGGAGAAGAGAGAAGTTCGTCATTTTGAGAAAAAGATCATAAACAAAATGCGGAAGTCATTCTCTGATATAAAGTCTATTACTAATCATATTCTAAGAAAGTTAATCCCATGATATACACAAGACTATTAGTACCCTTATTTTGCTTATTCCTCTTTTCTATTTCCATTAATGCTCAAATTATTTATGTGCAGCCAAACGGTAGTGGAGATGGATCCTCCTGGGATTCGGCAACCGACCTTCAAGATGCTCTTACCATAGCTAAAGCAGACGACGAAATATGGGTAGCATCAGGTACCTATTATCCAACCTATTGTATAGATTGTACCGCATCAGAAAGAGATATTCCATTCGTAATACCAGACAGTGTTAGCTTATACGCAGGTTTTATTGGAGACGAAGTCGATATTAGCCAACGAGATTGGGAAAATCAACCAACAATTCTTAGTGGAGATATTGACCAAGATGGCGATTTGAATAATAATTCTTTTACGATTGTTTATACTAAAAATGTTTCAGATCAAACGGTTATAGACGGTTTTACAATTACAGGTGCTAATGCCGACTCTTTAGGAGGATATGGTATTAGGCAGAACAGTGGGGGAGGACTATACAACGATGGAACTTTAGATGGAAATCAATCAAATCCTATTCTACGAAACTGTACAATTACGAATAACGTCTCCTTGGCATTTGGAGCAGGTATTTATGATAATGGCTCTTTTTTAGGTCATACGACTCTTTACTTAAATAATTGTGTTATTTCTGATAATACATCTGGACAAAATGGAGCAGGTATTTATCATGATGGTTCTTTTGGTGGTCAAAGCAATCCGATTATTACGAGTTGTGTTATTGCTAATAATTTGTCAGCAGCTTCGGGTGGAGGTATTTATAGTACAGGAAATGAAAATGGTCAAAATAATTTATCTATATCTTTTACAGAGTTCAATAATAATGAAGCTACAGTTTATGGTGGTGCCATTCTAATGCAATCGCATAACGCTACTAATTTGGCAAACTTTGACCATGTTACATTTATTGAAAATCAGGCTGATATTGGTGGAGCATGTTATATAGATGGAAGTTATGATGGATTGAATGAAATGGATATGTACGAGTGTGCTTTTTTGAGTAACCATTCGGTAGCAAGTGGAGGTGCCTTATTTATAGATGGAAGTTATGGTGGCTTGAGTAAGCCAACAATTAGGCATTGTGAATTCCGAATGAATTCTTGTGATGGCTCAGGTGGAGCTGTTTTTAATAACGCAATAGAAGGAGAAAGTAGCCCTGAAATTACAGGTTGTGAGTTTAGCGAAAACAATTGTTTGACATATGGTGCTTGCCTCTTTAATCTTGGCAAAACAGGCATTAGTAATCCAATTATTACGAGTAGCCTTTTCTACAATAATGAAGCTTATTCTGCAGGTGTAATGTATAGTCTTGGATCAGAAGAAGGCGTGAGTAATCCATTGTTGACGAATTGCACAATCTACAATAACTACGCAGTCCATTCTGCAGGAGCATTTAATAATAATGCAGGCTTACCCGAGGAAGGTGGTATATGTAAACCTACATTTAATAATTGTATAATTTGGGGGAATAAAATATCAAATAATGGTATTGGTCCAATCTTTAAAAATAATAATGCCGAAATAGATATTAACTATTCCTTAGTCGATGAAAATACTTGTTTTAACCTAAATGTAGGAGTAGGATCAACAGTAAATTGTGGGAGTGGAATGCGCTATAACTTAAATCCACTTTTTATAGATTCTCTTGCAAATAATCTAAAGCTACAAGAAGATTCTCCAGTTATTGATATTGGAGATAATCTAGCAATTAATACATTGAATTCATATTTAGATATTGAAGGTCATGTCAGAGTGCATAATGGTAATGTGGATATGGGAGCATACGAATTTGATGCCCCTTTTTATTTCTCTCCAAGCTTTGTCTTTCAGTCCGAAGATCAATCTATTTGTACTGGACAAAATGTAGTTTTAGAAGTGGAAGTAGAAGGTGCAGGTCTACTGTTTTATCAGTGGCAACAAAATGGTGAAAATATAATAGGAGCTACTGAAAACACCTTAGCTTTAAATAATGTTTCGCTTGCAAGTGCAGGCGCATATACTTGTGAAGTTACAAGTATATTGTCAGAAATAATTATTAGTGATGTAGTTGATATAACAATTGATCAACAAGTAGTAGCAGCTATAGACGTTACAGCATCGACTACAGTCATCTGTGCAGAGGAAGAAGTGCTTTTTACTGCTTTTACTGAAAATGGTGGGAGTGATCCTATTTATCAATGGCAGTTAAATGGAGAAAACGTTGGCACTAATAGCGATACCTATACCAATAGCAATCTTGCTGAAAATGATGAAGTTGTATGTGTTTTTCAGTCATCGGAAGTTTGTGTAGACGAAGAATTTTTAACCTCTAATATGATCGTTATGAGTGTAGGTGATAATAGTATGGCATCTATAAATATTACTACGCCTGACTTGAATACTTGCCAAGGAGATGTAATGACATTTATAGCTGAAGTAGAAAATGGCGGTAGTAACCCTGTTTATCAATGGCAATTAAATGGAGAAAATGTAGGTCAAAATAGTAATTTGTTTACAAGTGCTGGTTTGTCAGAGGGAGATGAAGTAATATGTCTTTTGTCGTCATCTTCTTTGTGTTTTCAAAATACGATTGTAAATTCAAATTCCATAACTGTAAATGTAGATGAACCACTAGTAGTCGAAGCGACAATTATGGCATCGTCAACTAATGTTTGTGAAGGCGAAGAGATTATATTTTCAATACAAGCAACGAACGAAGGAAGTGCACCACAGTATGAGTGGAATGTCAACGGAACGATAGTCGAAATAGGCACAACATTTACAACAAGTCTTCTAGAAGAGGGCGACCAAGTTTTTTGTGTCTTGACATCTTCAGAGACCTGTGTCGAAAATACGATTGTAAATTCAAATTCCATAACTGTAAATGTAGATGAACCACTAGT
>JAHDIP010000076.1:13178-25466 GCA_020630735.1 Saprospiraceae bacterium
AAAATACGATTGTAAATTCAAATTCCATAACTGTAAATGTAGATGAACCACTAGTAGTCGAAGCGACAATTATGGCATCATCAACCAATCTATGTGATGGTGAAGAAATTACATTTTTTGTACAAGCAACGAACGAAGGAAGTACACCACAGTATGAGTGGAATGTCAACGGAACAATAGTCGAAACAGGCACAACATTTACAACAAGTCTTTTAGAGGAAGGCGACGAAGTTTTTTGTGTTCTAACATCCTCAGAAAGTTGTGTCGAAACGTCAACAATAAATTCGAATATAATCGCAATGAGTGTTGATGAAACGATGACATTAGAAGCGATGATAGAAGCTAATACTAACTTTATTTGTGAAGGAGGTGAAATAACTTTTAGTGCTACAGCAAATAGTACGAGCGTAATATACGAATGGAGGGTAAATGGAAATATTATAGGAAATAGCAGTGCTATATTTGCAACATCAAACCTATCTGATGGCGATATCGTTTCTTGTTTGGTTACGACAGATACTCCTTGTTTCTCCAATCCATCAATCTTCTCCAATTCTATAGAAGTAAGCGTCGAAGAATTTTTGATGCCAACAATTATTATTGAAAGTACAGCAGAAGTTTTTTGTCAAGGCGAAGAGATTGTTTATACAGCGACAACTACTAATGGCGGAGAAACTCCTTTTTATCAATGGCAGGTAAATGGAGTAGATGTGGGAAGTAGCACACCAATCTTTACTTCAAGTAATTTATCAAATAATGATATCATTTCTTGCACCCTAAGTTCATCAGAACCTTGCCTACAACAAAATTCAGTTGCATCCAATCAAATAACAATTGAAATTCAAAATAATGCGATGCCAGAGGTTGAGATTGAAGCTTCAGCAATTACCATTTGTGAAGGCGACGAAATTAGTTTTACTACAGTAGTAACTAATGGTGGAGAAACGCCAATGTACAATTGGAGCGTAAATGGAATGAATATAGGTTCGAATGAGCCTACTTATACTTCTACTATGCTTAATGATGGAGATCTTGTCCAATGTACAATAACATCTTCTTCAACTTGTAGCGCTAATCCTATGGCAAATTCAAATGTCGTAGAGATAGAGGTCAATCCATTTTTGATACCTCAAATTCAAATTCTTGTAAATCAAGATTCAATATGTAAAGGCGACGAAATAATTTTCACGACACAGGCGGTTAATGAAGGTTCTACACCTTCTTATCAATGGTTTGTTAATGGCAGTAATGTATGGAATGACCAATCAACATATACGACTTCAGTATTGAACGAAAACGATGTGGTAACCTGCGCAATCATGTCTTCCGAAAGCTGCTTACAAAATAATAATCCAGTAATTTCGGAGGATTACGAAGTCATCTTTAATTGTATGAATACAAGCAATCAAGCACTATTTGCAAGAAATTTCCAACTCTTTCCTAATCCTTCTAACGGGAAATTTGTAGTGGTAGGGGATAAATTAAAAGAGGTATCGACTATAAAAATTATGGATACACAAGGGAGGGTTATTTTTGAACAACCCAACTCTGTAAATGTAAGCGAACTATCCTTTAATTTGGATAAATTAAGTACAGGTGTCTACTTTTTTAGTCTTTATACATCAAAAAGTATTCTAATAACAAAACTTATTATTAACTGATGTTTAAATTTAATGTTTAAAAAATTAGTGTTTAAGAATCAAAATAAGAATTTCTTCGTTAAATCTAACAAACTGCAAAATCTCAATTTACTTAGGAGGAGTTCCATGATTTTACGATCATAGAAAAATATGTTAAAATTAATTTTGTAAGTTGAACTTAAAGTCTTATTTTTACAACAGCAAGATAAAATACTGTATTACACATTACCTTTGATATTAAAAATATTTCTATTAAAATACCTAGTTTTAGGTATATAATAGTAAAAATATAAGTCGTAGATTTGCTACGTATAAATAGCCTAACAAGGCTACTCTTAGAGTACCCCCCTAAAACTTTCCTTTTAGGTCTACTCTTAAACCCTCCCACTTACCGATATTTTCTCTAAAAACAAAACATTTGTAGCAACTATTGTTAAATAGTTAGCCTACACTTTCCCGATTCCGATCAAAAATTTCCCGAAACCTTTTTGAGCTAAGTTGCTCAAAATCAAGCATTAATGTATGCTTTCTTCAGAACTGTTTCGTACTCGCTACTACAGTTCAAGAGAAAGTTTTGCGATTTATTAAACCTGTTTAAGCTTTGGACAAAGGATTAAGTTAAATCCTTGTGTTTAAGGCTTTCAGCATATGTAAAAATGTACAAACCAAAACTAAATATAATTTTTAGAAAAACACCAAACGTGATATCCCATGAGTAAAAGGGTATTTTTTGATAGTTTTTTTAGTGATCAACATTTGAAAAAACTATTGTTTAATAAGGCTGTTATTCTCTCCCTTTTCTTCCTTCTGTTCAATATGACATTGAGCTTTGGGAATCTTGCTATTTATACACCTTATATATATAGCAGTCTTTCTCCTTTTACTACAACTACCACTTTTACTTCTTCTGATACCATGTTTGATAACGTGCAAAACGATATATCTACACTAGATTCTGACGATTCCTTCGATGGAACAGTACCGCAGATTTCACTGACTTTTTATCCAGTTAATGCTTTCTGCTATACTGGCTTTGCTACTACTGAAACTAATTTGACAAAAAAACTTGAGTACAGCAACTTTCATTGGAGTTGGACTTTGAGGAATAATAGAATGAAGAATACAACTACAAATCTATACGATTTAGGAACGAGTAAAATTATAAACCCATGAAAAAGACGAAGCTACTATTTAGGCTATTGCTTTCGCTTAGCTTAATGGTGTTTAACTTAACTGCTATTAATGCTCAGTCTGTAAAGGCTTTAGATAATACAACGAGAGTAGAGATGCGTCAAGCTTCTGATGATGCCCAGACGAACAATAGAACACTGAAACAATTTGAAAATTCAAATGGTATACAGCCAACTACAGCTAAAGTGATTTTAAAAAACCCTGCATTAATGAAACGAACTACTAGGTCTCATGAACATCAATCAGTTAAAGCATTTTCCGAAACTACATGCAAAAAACTTCAAACTATAGAAGAGCAACTTAAGGAGAAGGCTTTAAAACGACTGAGGATAGAACAAGTACAGAACAGACAGAACTAGGAAATTTTAGAATTCAAAAGAAAAAAAAATGAAGAATAAAATTACATATTTTTATTTATTAACCTGCTTGTTGCTATGGACACATCAAGGCTTCGGACAGTGCATCGATGGTGTATCTGCTACTCCTGGTGCGTGTAATGCAGACGGCACATATGACTTACAAGTCTGTGTTACTGTTGGCACTCCGTTATCAACGACGTTTGATATTCAACTGAATGGATCAGTAATCGCCTCGCCCCTCTATACAGATTTAGATGGTGCTGGTTGTATCACGATTCCTTCTGCTGGGTTCGGAGCTGCTGGAGAAAACATACCTGTCGCAGTCGTAGATCAAGCAAGTAGTCCTTCTCCTCTTACTATTATATCGATACTCCCTGTACCAGTTACAGATATGGACGGTGATGGTATGGTTGGAGGTTGTGATGAATCTATCGTCATCGAAAATACTTCTAGCGCACCTATTGATGTGTCTGGATATACTATTGATGATGGTGCAGGTTTAAGACACGTATTCCCTGCTGGTTCTTCAGTACCAGCAAATGGTACATTAACATTATATAGCTCGGACTTAAACGGAACTGTTTTCGCTTCCAACTGTAGTGCAAGTAGCGCTTCTGGAACTTGGAACAATGGTGGTGATAGTGCAATGCTATTAGATCCTAATGGTGTATTGATTTCATCATTAGCTTATTCCATTAATCCAGGTGATGATGTAGCAGTTACTCAAGCTGCTGCAGTTTTCTGTGGAGCAGAAACTACATTAAATGAACCAGATTGTTGCGAGCTTGCAATTACAGCGAATGCTTCTTGTGAAGGCGTAACAGAACCTGGGTTATACTTTGTAATTGTTTCAAACATAATCGGAGGAGATGGTGGACCATATGATGTAACAGTTAATGGTGTAACTATCGCTTTTACTCCAAGTGTTATTGAACAATTGGCGCCTATTACTTTTGGGCCTTTTACACACTCTGGTATGGGAGGTTCAACTCAAACAGTTGTTGTTACTGACGCTTCTGGTTGTGTTGCTTCGACAGAAGTACTAGAAATTCTTTGTGGATATCCACAAAATCAAGCTTTTTGTGATTGCTCCTTAAGCGATCAAGCAGGTCCTGCTGGTGCTATTATGGCTCAAGCTGAACCAGGTACTTTTACTGCTGGTGGTAATACTGGATATACACAAGTATATGTATTAACTGATGCAGCAGGTACTATTTTAGATTATAATCTTTTAGGTTTATTTACAGGCTTAGATAATGGTGACTACCAAGTCTATGCTATTATATATGAAAATTTAGACTTAAACACAGTCGTACCTTTACTTGCACCAGGTATGCCAATTTCTAATTTTGAAACGGGTACTGGTCTTGAAGATGTATGTTTCGAAGTTTGTGGTAGTGCTCCTTATACAGTTGATTGCCTCTTACCAACAGCGAATGACACCATGTTAATGGTTTGTCCTATAGCTCCTGGTAGCGATTTCGGACAATTTACATTTGTAGATGGTGCTGGTATTGATGCAATTGCTGCAACTGACCCTAATGGTGATGGTGATGGCGATGACACAGATGGTGATGCTGGTAACTTAGTTACTATTCACTTCTCTGAGCCAGACGCAGCTGCTGGTTTAGTTACACTTCCAAACGTTTATACTGCTGTAAGTGGTACTGTTTGGACTAGACTAGAAGATGCACAAGGTTGTGCAGCATACGGAAATATTACTTTAATGGTGAAAGAAACACCTGTAGTAACAGCTCCTGATGCAAGTATCTGTTTAGGTGGTACAACTGATGTAACTGCTACAGTTACTGGTGGTGATGCTGCTTATACATACAATTGGACAATCTCTGGTGGTACTTCTACTGGAGCTACTTTAACAAATGCCGATATGGCTACTGTTACTGTAGATGCTGCCGCAGCTACTGATGGAGATATTGTTCTTTCTCTCACAGCTGCTGATGCAAATGGATGTGAATCTGATCCAATCGAAGTTGTAGTATCAGTTCTTCCTTTACCTGAAATCGTTCCTATCGCAGATATCACGATTTGTCCAGGCGAAGATGTAGCTGATATCTTATTATCTTCTTTCCCTCCAGATTCTTCTACTATCTATACTTGGTCTGTAGAAGACCTTGCAGACGCAATCAGTTTAGCTGATGGAGATTCAGGAACATCATCTGGACCTAATCCTGCAATTCCAGGGTTTACAGGAAACATTCCTGGTACTGGAAATTCTCCTGTAGCTACATTTACAGTATCTGCAGCTTTAAACGGTTGTGATGATGCTGGTGATGTTACATTTACAGTTACAGTTGAAGATAATAATGGTCTTGTAATCAATTGTCCAGGTATGATAATGGTTGCAAACGATGTTGACGCATGTGGTGCTAAAGTAGAATTCCCTATTCCAACTGCGATGGATGATTGTACTGAAATGCCTACTGTAGTTATCACTCCTAATCCTATCACTGGTATTACATTTGCTCCTGGAGATTTCTTCCCTATCGGAACAACTGAAGTTGCATTTGTAGCTACAGATGCTAATGGTAATACTGATACTTGTAGAGTTGATATAATGGTTGTTGATACTCAGATTCCTGTTGTTGAATGTCCTTCTAACGGAATCGTAGCTGATGCGGATGCAAATTGCCAAGCAACAGTAAATGCTGATTTGATTTCTGCTATAGATAACTGTCCTGCAGTTTTAACTTGGTACACCGTTTCTCCTGCTGGAGTAAATAGCGATACCTTAGTCGGTCTTGCTGGTGATCAAGTCTTTGAATTAGGAGAAACTACTGTTTGCTATATTATTTCTGAAGATGCAATGGATTTAGATGGTGACGGTAATGTATTATCAAGCGAATGTTGCTTCACAGTAACAGTAGAAGATAATACTGCTCCTGATCTTACTTGTCCTGCTGATGTAGTTGACATAATGTGTGGTACTGATGTTGCTACAGCATTCCCAGTTGCTGCTGACCTTACTGAGTATTTAGCTCAAGGTGGTCTTGCAACAGATAACTGTACAGATGATGCTAATATTGCTTTAATTAGTGCTGTTGATTCTGACAGTGGCTTGTCTGATTGTACAACTACTGGTTTACGTACTGTAACTAGAACGTATACTTTTGTAGACGAAGCTGGAAATACAAGTACTTGCGATCAATTATTTGTATATGCTGCAGATACTACTGCTCCTTCATTTACTTCGTTCCCTGCTGATACTGATGTTGAGTGTGACGAAATTCCTTCTGTTGCAGAAATCGATTTAGATGTTGTAGCTGCTGATGATTGTACTGGTGGAGTTTGGATTACTTACCTAGGTGAAACTATAACAGATGGAACGTGTCCATCTACTTATACATTAACGCGTTCTTGGTCTGTAAAAGATCAATGTAACAATGAATTAATTCAAGCTCAGACAATTAATGTAGCTGATACAGAATTACCTTCTATTACTTGTCCTGCTGACATTACTGTAATGTGTACTCCAGCAGAACAACCTTCTTATGTAAACTATACTCAATTTACTCAAGCTGGTGGTACAGCTTCTGATAATTGTGGCTTAGATGAAGCTTCTTTTGCTTTCGTTGATATGGTACCTGGTGCTGCTACAAATATCTTTATACGTACTTACCAAATAGCAGATGCTTGTGGAAATGTAAACACTTGTACTCAAAATGTACTTGTAATGGATACTACTCCTCCAGTAATTGATAACTGTCCTGCTACTATGGTAATGGATGGTAACGATCCTGATGAGTGTGGTGCTAAAGTAACTTGGTTAGAGCCTACAATTACAGATAATTGTCCTGATGTACAAACCGTATACGAAGTAACAGATGAGACAGGTGCAGTATTAGTACTAAACAATGGTGATTTATTCCCAGTTGGTACTTCTACAGTAACGTATACTGCTACAGACGGTGCTGGTTTAGAAACAGTTTGTTCTTTTGATGTAATGATTTTAGATACTCAAAAGCCTGACGTTAAAACTGGTAAGCCTCAAGATGTAACAGTTGAGTGTGATGCAGTTCCTGCACCACTAGTATTGAATCCTAATGACCTTTGGGATAACTGTACAGCTCCTGAAGATATCGTAGTTCAATATGATACTACTGCTACCAACTCAGGTGTTGATCCTTCGCTATGTAGTTTCTACGAGTATACAATTACAAGAACTTGGACGGTAACTGATGAAGCTGGAAATGCTAATATTTGTACTCAAATAATTGAAGTTGGAGATAGTACTCCTCCTGAATTTACAGCTCCTTCAGACATCACTATCGAATGTGATGCTGACCAAGATTCTGGTAATACTGGTGGTATTACTGAATACAGCGATAATTGCGCAGACAATGAATATATCACAATAGTTGAAAATGTGATCTCAACTACTCAAGGTGCTGATCCTGCTGAATGTGACTTCTATAATTATGAAGTAGAAAGAGAATGGATATTATCTGATCCTTGTGGAAATACTGCTGAAGCACAAGTTCAAAGTATTACTGTAGAAGATACTACTCCTCCAGTTCCTGTTTGCCAAGATGTAACACTTGAATTGGATGAAAACGGAGAAGCTTCTATAACAGTAGATGATATCGAAAATGGAAGTACAGATAACTGTGCTGCATTTGATAACCTTACTATAGAAATTGATATTGATGCATTCACTTGTGATAACATCGGTGATAATACAGTTACATTAACTGTAACTGATCCTTGTGGAAATACTGCTTCTTGTGAAGCAACTGTAACTGTTGAAGATAATACTCCTCCTACAATTACTTGTCCTGATGATGTGACTTTACACTTAGGACCAGGTGAATGTGCTTATGAGTATTCTTACGAAGTTATCTTCGATGATAATTGTACAGCTACATTGAATCAAACAGATGATTCTGGTTTAACTTCTGGGTCAGCGTTCCCAATCGGAACTACTACTCAGTCTTACCAAGCAGAAGACCAATCAGGAAACCTTTCTGAGGAGTGTTCTTTCACAATCACTGTTGTTGAACACGAATCTACGATCCTTAACCTTGTTTGTAATAATAATATCAATATCTCTTTAGGTGCCGACTGTCAAGCAGTTCTTCACCCTGATTTGATTTTAGAAGGTGACAACCACGGTTGTTATGACGATTACGTAGTGATGGTTATGGAAAGCGAACACCCACTTGCTGACCCACTTGACTTACCAGTAAATGAAGCTGGACACCCAATCATTGGAATTGATCAAGAAGGTGAAGTAATTGTTGTTAAAGTAATCGATCCTGTAACAGGTATCACGTGCTGGGGTTATGTAACTGTTGAATTCAAGTTAGTTCCTGAATTTGCGTGCCCTGCAGATATTACAATTACATGTAACTCTGCAACATCTCCAAATGTTACTGGTAATCCTGACGTATTAACTTGTGGTCCTCTTGATGTTACTTACGAAGATGTATTTACTGATCTTGGTGTTTGTAGTTCTCCTAGAGCTCAAATCGTTCGTACATGGACAATTACGAATACAGCTTCTGGTCAATCTTCTTCTTGTACTCAAACCATCTCTATAGATGACTTTGATGTTGAAGATGCAACATTCCCTGAAGATTATGACAATAATGACCGACCAGTTCTAGACTGTGAAGCAGTAGCTAACAATCCTTCATTAACTGATCCATCTAATACAGGATGGCCAGAAGTGAATAATGATCCTTATGAGCAAGGTGGATTGTGTATGGTTTCTGTAACATACGAAGATCAAATCTTTACAATCTGTCCAGGTAGTTACGAAATACTACGTATATGGAAAGTAAGAGATATGTGTGAAGATATCGAATTAGGTTTTGATCCTGATACTTATGAGCCAGGTGACAACCCAATTCTTCATACTCAAGTAATTAAAGTGATTGATTCTGAAGGACCAGAAATTACTTGTCCTGATGATCTTACGATTAGTACAAACCAATTTGACTGTACAGGTTATTTACCATTACCTGCTCCTTCAGTAGAAGATAACTGCTCAACAGCAAGTACTTATACAGTAGAAGCGTCTGGAGGTGTATTAACACAAAATGGTGCGAATAACTGGATAATTTCTGAATTACCTGAAGGTGGACCATACACTGTTACATATACTGTAGATGATGCATGTGGTAACTTATCAGTTTGTACATTCGATATTTATGTATTAGACGATGTTCCTCCAATTGCTATTTGTGATGAATTTACAAATGTTGCTCTTGGTGATGATGGTACAGCTAGAGTATTTGCGAATACTTTCGATGATGGTAGTCACGATAACTGTAACGATGTTTACTACAAAGTTAGAAGAATGGATATTGGTGGATGTAATAACCTAAATGGTGATGATTCTAATTTAGAAGATTACCAAGAATGGTTTGATGATTACGCTGATTTCTGTTGTGACGATATTGGAGACGAAAACATAATGGTAATCTTCAGAGTTTATGAAGTTGATCCAGGTCCTGGACCAGTTGATGAAAGCCGTCACGAAGTAGGTGGTGACCTTTATGGTCGTTACAACGAGTGTATGGTTGAAGCTCAAGTTGAAGACAAATTACCTCCAGTAATTGTTTGTCCTCCAGATATTACAATTAGCTGTAACTACGAGTTTGATCCTGAAGACTTAGCTGCTTCTTTCGGAACAGTTGTCTTAGATCTTAACGATAGAGAAGAAGTTATTACTAACGATCCTAACGGTCTTGGTGTTCAAAACTGGGGTTTTGACGGATATGCTACTGATAACTGTTCTGTAACTGTTACAGAAAATTCTAATGAAAACATCGACTGTGGTGATGGTGTAATCACACGAGTATTTACTGCTGTAGATGGTGACGGTAGAACATCTAGCTGTATACAACGAATTTCAATAATGAATTACGAGCCTCTTGCTGAAACAGATATTATCTGGCCAGTTGAGGAAGTTACTGCTGATTGCTCAGTAGGTATTGATCCTTCAACTTTAGGAGAACCATCTATTAGTGATGATGCATGTGATTTCGTATTTGTTGGATATGATGAAATCGAATTACCTGTAGAAGCGCCTTATTGCGTGAAAATTCTTCGTACTTGGGTTGTTGTTGACTGGTGTCAATATGTTCCTAATAGTGGTTCTAATTTAGGCCGTTGGGAATTCACCCAAGTAATCAAGACTACTGATAATACGAATCCTACATTAAATGTACCAGCTGATATCACATTTGCTTCTGAAGAAAACAACTGTGTTGAAGCTTTCGTACAAATCGATCCTGCTACAGGTGATGATAACTGTACTAGTGTAACTATTCTAAATGATGCTTATTACTTAAATGGTGCTGATGCAAGTGGTATTTATCCTTATGGTACTACTACCGTAACATTTACAGCATTCGATCAATGTGGTAATGAAGTAGAAGACGAAATGACTGTAACGGTTGTTGATGGTAAAGCACCAACACCTGTATGTCAGTTCATCGCTACTACTGTAATGCCTGCATCTGGTGAAATTACAATTTGGGCTTCTGACTTCGAAGCAGACGAATCTAGCTTTGATAACTGTACGGCTTTCGAAGACTTAGAATTTAGAATTAGAAAAACTACTCAAATCGCTCCTCCTAACAACTCTGTTCCTTCTTCAAGTTCTACTAACGTTTCTTACGGATGTAATGAGCTTGGTACTCAATGGGTAGACCTTTGGGTAGGTGATGAAGCAGGTAACTGGGACCACTGTAGAACGTATGTCGAAATTCAAGATCCAACAGGTGCTTGTACAGATTCTGCTCTTAGAGAAATAGCAGGTGAAGTGAAGACCGAAATGGAAGATGAAGTTCAAGACGTAATAATTAACTTAAGTGGTGGTAGCCCAATGGCTCCAGTTGTAACTGGTGCTGACGGAGCTTATTCTTTCTTAGTGGACGAAAATGGTAACTACACTGTAGTTCCTGAAAAAGACATCAACCCATTAAACGGTGTTACTACATTTGATATCGTATTAATGCAGAAGCATATCTTAGGTGTTCAACCATTAGGTTCTCCTTACAAGATTATTGCTGCGGATGTTAACCACTCTGAAACAGTAACTACATTCGATATCGTTCAATTACGTAAGTTAATCTTACATATTGATACTGACTTTACAGAGAATACTTCTTGGAGATTTGTGGATAGAGACTTTATCTTCCCAGATAATACCAATCCTTTCATGTCTTCATTCCCTGAAGTGATCTCATTCAACAGTATTACAGTAGATGAATTAAATACTGACTTCGTAGGTGTCAAGATTGGAGATGTTAATGATAGTGTTTTACCTAATGAATTATTAGGCGTTGAACAACGTAACACTATTGGCGACTTAGTCTTCAATATTGAAGATCAGCAATTGAAAGCTGGCGAAGAAGTAACCGTAGAATTTAACGCTAAAGACTTTAATAACATAGTGGGCTATCAGTTCACATTAGGTTTCGACCAAGATGCATTAGAATTTGTTGATGTTCAAGCTGGAAAATTAAGCCAGTTAGACGAAAGCAACTTCGGTCTTGCATTATTGGATGAAGGAGTTATTACTTCAAGTTGGAATAATGCAAAAGCTTCGAAAGTAGCAGACAACACAACAGTGTTCAGCTTAACATTCAAAGCACTCGCTGATGGCCAATTAAGCAAAGCGCTGAATGTAAACTCTAAATACACTAAAGCTGAAGCTTACACAAGCGATGCTGCATTATTAGATCTTGCATTAGCATTTAATAATAACGGTACTACGACGATAGTAGGTGGTGCATTTGAATTATACCAAAACCGTCCTAATCCATTTAAGGAAGAGACAGTTATTGGGTTCAATTTACCACAAGCTACAACAGCTACATTGACGATTTATGACATCGCAGGAAAAGTATTGAAGCAATACGAAGGCGACTTTACAAAAGGTTACAACGAATTAAATATTACAAAGAGTGACCTTAAAGGCGCTGGAGTAGTTTACTATCAATTAGATACTCAAACAGATTCAGCTACTAGAAAGATGATACTTATCGAATAATATATTTTTGGTCGAGTTGGGAATGCTCAGCATTCCCAACTCCCAAAACTTACTTTGAAACGATAGAGAATTAAAA
>JAHDIP010000077.1 GCA_020630735.1 Saprospiraceae bacterium
TAAGGGCTTAACGCTAATGTTCTTTTGATCTATATCAAAATTATATAATTTATTTTTTTTGATCTACATCAAAAGATATAGTATGTATTTAATATATCTTTGTAAGAAACAAAAAAGGAAAATCATGATGGAAAAGAAATCATTCAAATGGCGTTCTATATTAGGCTTGATAGCTATTTATCTAGCTATGTGGTTTAATTGGCAATGGATTTGGGGTATTTTATTTTTACTATGGGTGATCCCTGATTTAATTTCTGGAGTGACCTATTTTATGGACCCAGTTACAAAAAAAGATGATCCAATATTGTACTGGGTTATTATGCTTAGTTGGTTATTAATGTGTGCTTATTCCATAGCATCAGCATTTATGCCTGAGCTAAAGTATTATCAATAGTTTTTTTGATATAGATCAAAGAAAGGAGAAAAAATGTCCTATATCTTGTAACCAGAAAGGAAATAAAATTTAAACACATGAAATTTATCAATATGTCTTTAATCATCTCGTTATTTATTGCGCTCTTCACGTTTAATGCTTGTACAATAGAAGGGGAAGAACTTTGCGGTACTTGGTATACAAGCAACGACTACGGAAATATGAAAATAGAAATCACTCCTTGGAAAGGAAAATTCTATGGATATTTACTGGAATACGATAATGGAAAAGAAATTATAAAAGGTGAAAAAACAGAAGACTATATTATCCTTACTGATTTAGTCTTTGAAGAGGGATATTACAAAAACGGGAAACTATTCGTCGATCCTCAATCAAAAGAAAGCTGTGCAATTGATTTGCGGCTATTGGATGATAATCAATTGAGTGCAAATTACGATTGTAATAATCAGCCGTATACAGAAATTTGGACTAGGAATAAAATTTCGAAAAGTATTATTCAATCTGAAAAGTCAATGACTGTAATTCCTTCGGCGAAAGACGATCAAAAGGTGCAAGAGAAAAAGCTGAAAGAAGTGACAGATGCGGGAATAGCAGCTAAAAAAGAAGCGAAAGTAGTATCTACAACGAAAGCAGTTGCAAAGCCAAAAGAATTAACTCAAAAAGAAAGTGAAGTATCTGATACCGCTACCAAAAGACAAAGAACCTTTAAGGTGATAGGTGTTCATGAAACGGTTGCTTACAATGATATGAAGGCATTAACAAAAGTGGTAGAACAATTATGGACTAAATGTTATACCGATGATTTTTCTGGAAAACTTAGTAATATTGCAGACCAAGAAAAAATGTATGCTGTTTATTCTGATTATGATCAGCCTAAAGGAAAAATGACGATTACAATTGGTTATAAAGTCAAAGATTTATCGAATGTGCCTGTTGGCTTAAAAGGAATAACAGTTCCTGTTAATGATTACTATGTTTACCCGATGTCGGGTAACGCTTCAGATTATGAAGGCGAAGGTTGGAAACAGTTAGAAGAGCTAATGATGTATAGAGATGCTAAAAGTGTGGACTTTGAAACCTATACCTTTGATAATAACTATGAAGTAACAGAGGCATTCATGTGGATTGCTTCCAAATAAAATAGCCATGTTTAAGAAATGGAAAACAATAGTTGCATTAATTCCTCTTATATTAGCGATCGTAATGCAGTGGTGGTGGTTTTTTACCTTTTTATTTATTTTGCAAATTGTGTTTAGTTTGATGGAAGGGAAAGTGGAATATGTTGAAGAAGTTAAGCAATCCGAAGATCCATTAATTTTTTGGTTGGTTATTATTGTCTGGACTTTTTTAGCAGGATTATCATTAAGCTATTATTTTAATTAAAATTTTATCAATGGATACAAAACGAAAAATGCCCGTCTTGCCTGTCGAAGCTTACACCTCGCAAGAATGGTTTGATAAAGAACAAGAAATTATTTTCGGTAACGCTTGGCAATTTGCTGGCTTGGTAGAAGATATCAAAGATCCGGGAGATTATATTACCGTTCAATGTGGGCTTCAAAATATAGTTGTGGTGAAAGGTCGTGATCAGCGCATTCGAGCATTTCATAACCTTTGTCGGCATAGAGGAACGCAGTTGCTCCGAGCAGTAGGGAAGAAACAAAAAGCCCTCACTTGTCCCTACCACGATTGGACCTATGATTTATCTGGTCAACTCATTTCTGTTCCTGAAAAAGAAAAAGAATTTCCAGATTTAGAGATAGATAAAATTTGTTTGCACAAAGCTTCGGTTGATATTTGGAGAGGAATGCTCTGGGTACATCCCAAGCCAAATGCCGAAGCAATCACCAAATGGTTTGATGGATGTTGGGAACGTTTAGGTCCACACGACCCAAATCGTTTAATCGAGTATCCTGATTCTGTTTATGAAAAAGTGATTAATGCTAATTGGAAAATCATAGCCGAAAACTATATTGATGTTTATCATTTGTCACATCTACATTCGAATACTTTACAAATGTATGATCATGCAAATGCCGAATACGGATTTGTAGGCGATCATTATTTGTTTTGGGAACCACTCTCAAAAGACTATCACGAAAATCTGGATAAGCTACTTCCCTTCAAGCGCATCAAAGAAATGACGGAAGAGTATATTGGTGCTTATGTGCCTTGGTTATTTCCAAATGTCGGTTTATCCGAAACAGAAGCAACATGGAGTGTCTTTCATGCAATACCTTTAGCGCCTGACAAAACTAAAGTAATTGTTCGCACAAAGATGGAAGAAATGACGGATTGGGAATATTATAAAAAAGGTATCAAATCATATGCTTCTTGGCACGGCATAATGGGGGGCGACACCAAATATGGAAATGAAGATTCAGATGATCCTATGGCTAGTGGAGATTTTATGGCAGAAGATGTTTATGCTTGTGAGCAACAACAAAAATCATTAAAGAACCCTCTTTTTAGTATTGCTGCAACAGCAAAACATGGAGAGAGTACAGTACGTACTTTCCAAGGAATTGTAGAACGATGGATGAGTAACTCAATTAAAGAAGGATAAAAAAAGTTTGTAATGAAATTTCATACACTAAAAGTAATAGCTTTAGACAAGCCCATCAAAGAAGCAACTACAATTACCTTTGATGTGCCAAGCGAATTATACAACGCATTTAATTATGCTCCAGGTCAACATTTGATTATTAAATTTATGGTCAATGGCGAAGAAGCTCGTAGAAGTTATTCGTTGAATAGTTGTCCATTCAAAGAAGAACCTTTACAAGTTACGGTAAAGCGAGTGAAAGATGGACTGGTTTCTAATTTTGTAAATGACCAATTAAAAGTTGGAGACGAGCTCGAAGTAATGATTCCGCAAGGACGCTTTCATGCAGCCATCGAAGAAGATGCTTATAAAACTTATTTTTTATTTGCAGCAGGAAGTGGCATTACTCCGATTATTTCAATACTTAAATCTGTCCTTTTAGCTTCCCCTCAAAGTGCAGTTAATTTGTTTTATGGCAATGCTAATCAAGATACGATCATCTTTAAAGAAGAATTAGAAACATTAGTCAAAAACTATCCTGAACGATTGACCATTGTTCATACCTTGAGTGATCCAAAAGTTTGGACAACTTGGGAAACATGGAAGGGGAGAAAAGGAAGAATAGATGCTGAAGCAGTAGAATGGTTTATTACGAATCATCCGCCGATTGCTCAAACGACAGAATACTACATTTGTGGTCCAGGTGCAATGAATACAGGCATCCGAAAAACACTACAAGAATTGGGTGTTCCTAGGGAGCTAATTCATATCGAACAATTTGGAGCCGATACAAGTGAAGAATCAAATAACATAAAGGCAGTTGATTCAATAGTATCTGTTTCCTTAAATGGTGAAAATTATAAACTTACTGTTCCTAAAGGAAAGACAATTTTGCAAAGCTTAAAAGAAGCAAATTTAAATCCGCCCTATTCATGCGAAAGTGGCGTCTGTGCTACTTGTGTCGCTAAGGTCAAAAACGGAAAAGCAGAAATGAAAGCTTGCATGGCATTAGAAGATGAAGATATTGCTAAAGGAATGATTCTGACTTGCCAATCCTTACCAACTACAGATGAATTAAGTATTGAGTTTTAGCTTTCTTTTAACACTGTTTTTGGTTTATATCAATATCCCTGCTATCGAAGCGGTAATCCAAGAAGCAATAGCACCACCTATCATAGCTTTGAATGCCAAGCGGGCAATATCTGTTTTTCTGCTGGGAGCGATCCCGCCAATTCCTCCCATCTGAATACCAATAGACGCAAAATTAGAGAATCCACATAAGGCATAACTAGCTAATATTGCTGTTCGATCTGATAAACCATTTTGCCCTCTTATTTCTGCTAAATCAGCATAAGCAATTAATTCTGTCAAGACTATTTTTTTACCTAACAATTCTCCTAAGATTCCAGCTTCGTTCCAAGGCGCTCCCATTGCGAATGCCAGAGGTCGAAAAATAACTCCAAATATTTCTGCCAAAGAGGTATTTGCAAAACTCAATAATCCATCTACCATGGCTACCATGGCAACGATTGCAATAAGCATCGCTCCAATATTTGCAGCTAGTTTCATACCATCTATTGCTCCATCTCCTAAAGCTTCCATTACATTTTCAGCACTTTTTTCTACTTCGATTTGAAGTGTTCCTGATGTTTCAGATTGCTCTGTTTCAGGGTACATAATCTTAGCAACGACTATTGCTGCTGGTGCACTCATAATTGAAGCAGCCATCAGGTGACCAGCTATGCCAGGTATATCATCCAGCATGGCCACATATATTGCCATTACACCACCTGCCACTGTAGCAAATCCTCCAACCATTACAGTCATAATCTCAGATTTAGTCATGCCTTTTACAAATGGTCGAACCAATAAAGGTGCTTCCGTTTGGCCAACAAAAATACTCCCAACGACACTCAAGGTTTCTGATCCACTTGTTCCCATTGTTTTTTGAACAACCCAAGAAATACCTCTTACAAAAAATTGCATTACACCTAAGTGATACAAAACAGCAACTAAAGCTGAAAAGAAAATCACTGTAGGTAATACACGAACTGCAAAATTGATTAGGGGTACTTCTACCTGTTTGGTTACGAAAGAGGCAAAAAGAAAATCACCTCCTTTATCTGAAAAGGACAATAATTTTTTAACCAAATCATCGAAGAAACTAAAGAATGGTTTTCCAATAGGTGTCTTTAGAATAAAAAGTGCAAAAGCTAATTGTAAGCTTAAGCCCCAAGCTACTAATTTATAATTAATTGCTTTTCGATTATTACTAAGTAAAAAGGCAAAGCCTAATAAAACAAGAATTCCTAAAACTCCTACAAATCTTTCCATGAGTATGTTTGTTTATGCTGTCGGAATTTATCAACTATTTAATTATAAGTAGTTTTTCTTTGGTGTGTATTCGGAATTGTAATATAAGTGTTATGTTTAGAAATAAAAAAAAAAGAGTGGATTTTTTGAATTTTAAGGATATCAAATGTTCTTCTTCCAATTCTATAAAAATGAAAAACTCACTTCATTGCTTTCGATTCTTGATCTTTCAGACAGAGGATTAATTATTTTATTTAGGGCTTCTTGCCATTAACTGCCTGTTGAGCTAATGGTTATCGGAGTAGGGTTTATCAAATGACTTTTTTATTATTTATCTTTTTGAGGTTAGATGCGATATTTTTCTTGGCTTTTAATGTTTGTGCTTAATCAATCGAATATACGAACTTAGATTAGTGAAAAATTCACCTTTTTGTTTTAGGTTTTCGATTTTCTGTGGTGTCAAATTCATCATCTTTGCTTTTTTGATAGAATGAACATCGATTTCTTCAATTCCTAGTTCTCTCATTTTCTGTAGATATACAATCGTTACACTATGAGCGTCGAAGACGACATATAATTACTGTTCTCTACTCTCGATTTGTGAACTTTATCATTTCAAAAACTTCAAGGCTACTCTGAAAAATAGTTTATCTGTTGGTGTTAGGTCCAATTCTTTTTCTTTAAACTGGTTATTCCAAGTTTGCTGATTCATAATTGTTGCTCCTCCTTGTACATTGGCATAGATATCTCCCAATAATTGAAACTCATACATCGGACCAATATTGACTCTTGAGTAACTCAATTTGTCCAAGTCTAGATTGGGAATAACCGTATTGCCAAAATTATAATTGTTTCCATCAACTTCTAAAGAAACCCCAACTTTACTTTTTTCAAAACAATAAAACTGTTGTATGTGGGAAGGGATAAAAATATTGGTTTCCCATCGTTCTTTTTTTCTAAACAAATAAAGTAGTGGTAATAATTGTTCATTTCCAAAACGAGTATTCAGTGATAAACCAAATCCGAATTCCCAAAATTTATTGACTCGCTTTGTCGTAAAACCAGCCACTTGGAAAATG
This sequence comes from Saprospiraceae bacterium, assembly GCA_020630735.1. Taxonomy (GTDB): domain Bacteria; phylum Bacteroidota; class Bacteroidia; order Chitinophagales; family Saprospiraceae; genus JAHDIP01. Next base: position 6,332 of record JAHDIP010000077.1, read on the forward strand.
AAATCTTGAGCAGAAAAAGGTTCTTGAAAATCACTTGCCAGAGTAGGTTTTAGAAATGCCATTACACTCCAATGTTTTTTGCCAATCTCTTTGCTCAATCCTAAATTGTAAGCAATGGTGTAGAAGTTTCTTGTAATGTCAATGTCATTTACATCTTCTTTTACCTTAGCACTTAGCAAAATAAAATCAATCCCATTAATGATGGTCAACCTGTTCTTTTGAATTTCCAAAGGATAAGAGAGAGTGGCTTTAAGTTCTGAACTCGTTACAGTTCCTTTTAAGCTTTCTGATTCAAAACTATTCGTAGTGTATTGTGTGTAAATGAGAGATGCTCCTGTATATTTGGGTAGGCGTTCGTATACTTCTACTTCCTGAGCGTACAAGTTTAAGCAGTAGAAAAGGGGAAGTACTATAAGTAAAAGTGATTGTCTCATAATGGATAGAATTGAGGGATAATACACAATATAAGAAAATCAAAATAATTAAGCACTTACTTAACTTCCTTTCCACAACAGTTATAGTGGGTTCTATTATCACAAAAGCGGAATTACTAATCAAAGTAATTCCGCTTTCGGTTGCTTTATAATGCTATAAAATAAACTTCATTAAGGTTTCAAAACCATTAGTCGTTTAGTAGTAATCGTTTTACCATTCATATCAGATAAACTATATAGATAAGTTCCTTTTTTGAAGTTACTCAAATCCACTTCGATTGTTCGAGAACCAGCAACATAAAAAGTATCTTCCCAAACAGGTATACCCAGAATATTATATAGTTTTAAGTTGTACTGACCATTTTTTAAGTTCGCAAATTCGAAACGGACATCTTCGATAGCAGGGTTTGGATAGGCATACAAATCTGCTTTTGTTGCACTTAGGTTTTTGATGTTAGTGGTAAAAACTTCATCCGTTTTATATTCCACTCGAGTCACTTCTTCAGTCATTGGATCAGCAGTAACGATGGCAATTTCTTCTTTAGCGATATTACTATAAAAGTTATATGTCAGAGTAGTGTCAGCACCAAAAAAGTTGCCAACCAAATCGCTAATATCTTGCCAGCCAAATAAAGGTACCAATGCTTCTAGTGAAGTGTTGCTGATTTCCCAGCGACGTAATCGTAAGACCTCGTAGCTTTGGCCACCAGGGATAGTTGCTGTTCCCCAAGCATCTACTTCATCTGTACGTTCATTAGTGATCGACAAGCGAATCGAATCAGGTTGGATAGGAACATCTAAACTATCTGTAATTGCAGGAGGCAAATCTTCCCAAGCAAAAGGCAACACCACATTAGATGAACTTTCATTAAAATCATTAAAATTCATTGGTGACCTACGCTCTACTACTGGAGGTGAAAATTTAGCGATAAGATCAATTCCTAAACCAGCAGGGTCGGTTCCAGTATAACCTAGAAACTCAAAAGTTGAAGCATTAGAATCGTAGTAAGCTTCTCCAGGTCCAAAAGCGGTAAGTGCATTTGCATTTGGAAAACTTGCCACATCTTGTCCTTCGGATGCAGGACGGAATACGGTCGATTGAGAAAATGGTGCTTGTAGATTAGAAAAATCCCATGTTTGGTTACCACCACCAGTCATCATATCGATTCCTGCAGGTAGATTATCGGTGGCTGTAATTAGGGAATCTCCAGCTACAGGAAAGGTAGCACTCGTAACCGTAATCTGTGCTTGACCGACATTTATTAAACCTAAAAATAATATTGCGAGTAAAAAATGCTTCATAATTTTTTTGCTTAAGTTTGGCTAAGATGTTTAAACTAAACTTATATATCTATATTTAAACATGCTTTAAAGTAGATTTAAGAGACAAAAATACGTATTACTTTTTTGTAATTACGTAAATCGTATAAAAACGCCAGTCAAATTACAGCTTTTTGCCCTAAAATGCTTGTAATTGGACGAGTTTTCGGTATTCACCTTGCTTTTTTAAGAGTTCCTTATGATTACCACGCTCAATAATCTTGCCTTGTTGCATGACAATAATCTCGTCGGCATGTTGAATAGTGGATAAACGGTGAGCGATCACAATAGATGTACGTGATTTCATGAGTTTTAACAAAGCGTCTTGGACGAGTTTTTCGGATTCAGAATCTAAGGCAGAAGTCGCTTCATCCAGAATTAATATTGGAGGATTTTTTAAAACAGCTCTGGCAATGGTCAATCGTTGGCGTTGACCACCACTTAATTTGGTACCTCGGTCGCCGATATTGGTATCGTATCCTTTTTCGGTAGCTAAAATAAATTCGTGTGCATTGGCAATTTTTGCAGCATTAATGACATCCGCTTTACTTACGTCTTTCATTCCAAAAACGATATTATTGTAAATACTATCGTTGAACAAAATAGCTTCTTGAGAAACGATACCTGTAAGAGAGCGCAAACTTTCGATAGTATACTCTTTGATGTTGATTCCATCAATAAAAATTCCACCTTTTGTTACATCATAAAAACGAGGCAACAAATCTACCAGGGTAGATTTTCCGGCACCTGATGCACCTACAAGGGCAACACTTTTTCCTTTAGGGACAGAGATAGAAATATTTTTCAAAACGGCTTCCTCTTCTTCGTTATAATAGAAGCTAACATTTTTGTACTCTATGAGCTGTTCGAAATTAGTAATAGTTTTTGGCGTATCTGTTTCTTTGATGGTTACTTCTGCATCCAATACTGTTTCTACTCGTTCCACTGCGGCGATACCTTTTTGGATATTATAAAAAGCAGATGAAAAAGATTTAGCTGGTGCAATGATGCTAAAGAATGCATATAAAAAAGCTAAGAATTTTGGAACGGTTAATATGCCTAACTGTACTTCTCGGTAGCCGTACCAAATCAATACGGTAACGATGGCAATGCCTAAAAATTCTGATAGGGGAGAGGATAAATCTCTACGCCACAAAAGACGAGTGAGCAAATTGCGATAGTCGTTATTTTCTTGTTCAAATTTTTTGGATTGATAATCACTAGCGTTAAATGCCTTGATGATGCGTAAACCAGAAATACCTTCTTCTAAAATAGAAACAATGCTCCCTAGTTTTTCTTGTACTTTAGACGATTGACGTTTGAGTACTTTACCAATACTACCAATAACGATGGCTGTAAAAATTAAAAGAATAAAAACAAAAACAGTAAGAGATGGACTAAAATAAATCATAATGCCTAAAGCACCAATAATCATCAATGGCTCACGAATGACTGCTTCGAGTACGTTCAAAATACTCCATTCTATTTCTTGTACATCTGCGGTTGTTCGAGAAATAAGATCACCTTTTCGTTCTTTTGAAAAATAAGATAAAGGCAAAATCATAATCTTATCAAACAATTGCTGACGAATATCACGAACGATTCCATTCCGAACAGGCGCCATAAAAAAAAGCGAAAGGTAACGGAATACATTTTTGAAAAAATAAATAATGACGATAAAACCACACATATATATGAGTGCTCTTTCTCGCCCTTGCGAAACAATAATCTGGCTGAGGTAGTAATAAAAATGATTCGTAAAACTTTCGGCACTAAGTGATGTAGTTGGTTGTTCCGTAACTAAAGCTTCTTGCCCAAGAAGTATTTCTAAAAAAGGAATAAGTGCAGGAATACTAATAATAGAAAACAGTACCATCAAAATATTGCTGACAATATTTAGCCCTACGTTTACTTTGTATGGTTTTATGTAGCGCAGTAGTCGCCAAAGACTTTGCATATTATTTATTCGTTAAAAATACCTAAGGCAATTAAGAAATATGAAAACAATAACTTATAAAACTTGGCTGATCTATTTTTATCCTAAACTTCGTTTAAAATACTCGCTAGCCATTAGGATGGCTGCGTTTTTTGCCTTGTTTAAAATAAAAATATATTGACCAAAACGTTATAACTTATTATTTACATCTTCCTAAGTAGTGTACAAAAGTAAAAAGCCTCATCTAACTAGACGAGGCTTTTTACTTTTTTATTTTGTCGGACAGATTTTTATTCTCCTTCTTGTCGTTCGCCCATATCAAAATCATTTAAGAAACCCGTATGGAAATTTCCTTTTAGAAATTGTTCATTCTTCATCAAACGTTTATGAAATGGCACTGTAGTCTTGATCCCTTCAATAATAAATTCGTCTAAAGCTCTAGCCATTTTTTTGATACATTCCTCACGCGTTTGTGCTCTACAAATCAATTTTGCAATCATCGAATCATAATGAGGAGGAATCGTATACATCGCATATACATGTGTATCTACACGTACACCATGTCCCTTCGGACTATGGAAAGAAAGTATTTTTCCTGGGCTAGGACGGAAGTTATGAAAAGGATCTTCAGCATTTATTCTGACCTCAATGGCATGCATAGTCGGAATATAGTTTTTCCCAGAAATAGGAACACCTGCAGCAATTTTAATTTGTTCTTTTATCAAATCATGATCAATGACTTCTTCCGTAACAGTATGCTCGACTTGTATACGAGTATTCATTTCCATGAAGTAAAAATTCCGGTGTTTATCTACCAAAAATTCAACGGTACCAACACCTTCATAGTTGATCGCTTTACCAGCAGCTATGGCTGCATCACCCATTTTTTTTCGTAATGGGCGAGTCATAAAAGGAGAAGGCGATTCTTCTACTAATTTTTGGTGACGACGTTGGATAGAGCAATCTCTTTCAGAAAGGTGACAAACTGTTCCATGTTGATCACCTGCTATTTGGATTTCGATATGTCGAGGTTCTTCGATAAACTTTTCGACATAGATACCATCATTGGCAAAAGACGCTTTTGCTTCTTGACGAGCCTTGTCCCAGTTTTCTTGGAATTCCTCATCAGACCAAACGACACGCATCCCTTTTCCACCACCACCAGCAGTAGCTTTTAGTATAACAGGATAACCGATTTCATTAGCAATTTTTTTCCCTTGTTTCACATCTTTAAGAAGCCCCTCCGAACCAGGAACTACAGGAACGCCTGCTTTTATCATGGTATCTTTAGCGGTTATCTTATCACCCATTTTTCGGATTTGAGTAGGTGTAGGTCCGATAAATTTGATGCCATATTCTGTACAGACTTCGGCGAAGTCGGCATTCTCTGCAAGGAAACCATAGCCAGGATGGATAGCATCCGCATTAGTGATTTCGACAGCGGCCATGATACGGGGAATATTCAGATAAGATTCTGCAGAAGAAGCTGGTCCAATACAAACGGCTTCGTCAGCAAAACGTACATGTAGGCTTTCTCTATCAGCAGAAGAATAAACGGCTACTGTAGGAATCCCCATTTCTTTGCACGTTCGTATTATTCGTAAAGCAATCTCGCCACGATTTGCTATTAATATTTTTTTGAACATAGATTGGTTAGTTTGCAAGAAGTTGCGATATATAAGTAATACGCAAAATTATTTTGATGATTAATGAATAATCAAGCTAATAATATCAAATTACTTAACACATAAGTTTTTTAGAGCTGTTCCACTTTGAATAGCACTTGGTCGTATTCTACGGGAGATGCATCTTCAACTAATATTTCTACAATTCGTCCAGAAACTTCTGCTTCTATTTCATTGAAAAGCTTCATTGCTTCAACAATACAAACAACCGAATCGTTGGTGATTGTATCGCCAACAGTAACAAATGGTGGCTTATCAGGAGAAGGCGATCTATAAAATGTGCCAACGATAGGCGATTTTATCTCCAAATATTTAGAGGTATCTGCACTAGCTTCTGCACTAGCTTTTTCTTTGCTTTTTTCTACTACAGGAGCAGGTACAGGAGCACTTGCTGGAGCTGGAGCACTAGGAACAAATGATTGCTGTACAGATGGCACAGAGGTAGTAATAGGGAGTATTTGTTGTTTCCCTCTACCATATTTTTTGGTACGAATAGAAAGTTGGAAATCTCCATCTTTCATTTTAAATTCGGTAAGGTTAGATTTGTTGATCAGCTTTATTAGCTCTTGTATCTCTTTAAAATCCATATGTTGTTTATTGTTTTACTCTTTCGACATAACTACTGGTGCGGGTATCTATTTTGATTACATCACCCTCGTTAATGAATAATGGAACTTTTATTTCGGCACCTGTTTCTAATTTGGCAGGCTTCGTTGCATTGGTCGCAGTATCTCCTTTTATACCTGGTTCTGTGTATGTTATTTCCATAGTAATGTATTGAGGCAACTCGACTGTTAAAGGTAAGTTTTTTTCAGCATGAAAAAGCATTTCTACTGCACTACCTTCTTTTAGTAATTTTGGAGCATCTAACATCTTCTCTTCGATAGCAATTTGTTCGTAGGTGTCATTATCCATAAAATGGTAACCCATTTCATCATTGTATAAAAATTGGAACTTTCTTCTTTCAATTCTTACGATATCAATTTTATGACTTGAAGGGAAAGTATTATCAATAATTTTTCCATTCGTTAAGCTTTTTAATTTCGTTCTCACGAAAGCAGGTCCTTTTCCTGGTTTTACGTGTAAGAATTCAATGATTTTATAAACATCATTACTATAATTTATACACAATCCGTTTCTTATTTCTGATGTATTTGCCATTTTCTTTTATATTTTATTTAATTTTTTTTGCAAAGATATTAAAAATAGGTTTTGAACCTTTTAGAAAAATTGACAGAATTTAAAAAAGTATGCTTAATACGCCCATTTTAAATATGTAGCTCCCCAGGTAAAACCACCACCAAAAGCAGTGAGGATGACATTGTCTCCTTTTTTGAGTTGTTTCTCCCAATCCCAAAGACAAAGCGGAATCGTTCCAGAAGTAGTATTGCCATATTTCTGGATGTTTACCATTACTCTTTCAGTAGGGAAATTACAAAAATCAGCTACAGAGTCAATAATGCGCTTATTCGCCTGATGAGGGACAAGCCATGCAATATCTTCTGTTTGCAATTTATTTTTTTCCATCAAATCTTTGATAGCGTTTGTCATTCCTTTTACAGCAGCTTTAAAAACAGGTCTTCCATCCTGATATACAAAGTGCTCTTTTGCTTGAACGGATTCTATACTTGGTGGTTTCAATGATCCGCCAGCTTTCATGTGTAAATAATGACGTCCATTGCCATCTGCTCGTAAAATAGAATCTTGTAAACCCAAGCCTTCTTCGTTAGGTTCAAGCATTACAGCTCCACAACCATCACCAAAAATGACACAAGTTGCACGGTCTGTATAGTCGATAATAGATGACATCACATCTACTCCTACGATCACTACTTTTTTATAAGTACCCGTTTCTATAAATTTAGAGCCTGTGGTCAATGCGTACAAAAAACCACTACATGCTGCATTGATATCAAAACCAAAAGCATTTTTTGCCCCTATCTTATCGCAAATAGTATTAGCAGTATCAGGAAAAACTCTATCTCCTGTCACGGTAGCACAAATCAAAAGTTCTATTTCTTCAACTTTTGTATTCGTTTTTTCTAATAGTCCCTTTACTGCTTCAACTCCTAAATCAGAAGCTGCTAATCCGTCATCTTTTAAAATATGCCTTGTTTTTATCCCTGTACGGGATAAAATCCATTCATCAGTTGTATCAACCATGGTTTCTAACTCCTGATTTGTTAAAACATATTCTGGTAGATAACCCTGAACGCCTGTTATAGCTGCTAGTTTTCTCTGCATGAGCTAAAATCTATTATAAATTTATTTACTGAAGTTGTTTGAAATAGATGCTTTTTTTGTTCTAAACAACTAACTTTAGTTTGGATTGAAATTCTTCATTTTAAAGAACAGCCAAGGTAAAAAAAATGTAGCAGAGTTCCCTATACTTAAAAGGTATTTGTGTATTTACGCTGGTATTCGGGGACTTCTTGGTCTTTTTCGTTCTATTTTATGATAAATATCCTTAATATTATGGTATCATATTTGTAAAGACTGAAATATGTAACTATGAGGAAGCCCGTTGTCTAAGAATTAAACATAGTTTTGATGTTAACCGACGACAATGTTTTTATACATGGCAAAATAGCATCTAAAAAAGCAAGTTATTTTGCCACGATGTATCAATATGAGAATAACAGTATTTGTTAATGGATGATTTTGTCCATTATAATTATCTCCCATCTTGTATGAAAGTGGCTTGCCTAACCTAATAAGAAAACGTTTACTAAATTCTACACAAATTTTTAGTTATGATTAGAAGTTGGATAGTACTTTGCTTAATACCGCTTTGTTTGGGATTATCTGCAGCGGAACCTACAAAGGTTGATTTTTATGATGGAAGCTTTGCAACAGCTAAACAGATCGCAGCCCAAGAAGGCAAATTGATTTTTGTTGATTTTGTTGCAAGTTGGTGTATGCCTTGTCGTTGGATGGATGAAACAACATTTTCAGATCCTAGTTTGGGGGCTTATGTGAAAGATAATTATATAGCGGTCAAAATAGATATTGATGATTTTGATGGATTTGCTTACAAGCAGCAATATAATATAAAATTGTTACCTTCTATACTAGTGTTCAACTCTAGTGGAACTTTAGTAGGTCGTTATGAAGAATCATTAGCACCATCAAAAATGATGAGTGTTTTACAAAAACATGATCTGCCTGCTAATCGGGTGCGATCGGGGTCGGGGCCTATTGCGTCTACTCACAAACCACCAGTTAATACAAGTCCAAGTTCTACTGCGAATACAAGTAAACCAAGACCACCTATTTCCCGACCACCATTAACTCCTTCTTCAAGTGGAGCATCTTCGTCGCCTAGTTCGACAACTTCTACGGTTGGGAGTAAGATTAGTAATGTTGCGACAAAACCAATAGCAGCTGGTGATGGATTGTTTAGGTTTAAGGTAACAAGACAAGCTTCAAAAGGCTTTAGTGTACAAGTAGGTGCCTTTGGGCATTATGGGAATGTTTTGACGGAAATTTCTAAATTACAAGATCGATTCGATGAAGAAATTATCGTCCATATCGTTAACCTTCCTAATAAAACAATTTATAAAGTATTAGTAGGCGAGTTTGCTACAAGAAATGAAGCAATTTCATATCGAGATGGTATGAAAACTAAAGGTATAGAAGGGATTATCAAAGATCTTTCTACCATGAAATAGATTTGAGTTTAAAGAAGGCTTTTGCTTGATTTTCGATATCTTTGCCAGCAAAAAAAGCTGAACTATGTCAAGCCTTCTAATAAAAAATATTAAAAATTTAGTACAAACTGACGAGAATACATCGCATCGTTCCTTAGTGAGGGGCGATGCGATGCGTCATTTACCAAGTATCGAAAATGCTTTTCTCCTAATTGAAGGAGACGAGATTGAAGACTTTGGAGCAATGGAGCATTGCCCTGATCGAGCTGATGAAATAATAGATGCAAGTGGCAAAATGGTCTTCCCATGTTGGTGTGATTCTCACAGTCATTTGGTTTTTGCAGGTAGTCGTGATCAAGAATTTGTAGATCGCATCAATGGATTATCTTATGAAGAAATAGCAAGAAGAGGAGGAGGTATTCTCAATTCGGCTAGGCGCTTACAAGATACTTCGGAGGAAGAATTATTGGAGCAAGCTTATGATCGGATTCAGGAAATAAGAAGTTTTGGGACGGGAGCTATCGAAATCAAAAGTGGCTATGGCCTGACGCTTGAAAGCGAATTAAAAATATTGAGAGTCATACAGCGTTTGAAGACTTTAACGGGGCTAGCTATAAAAGCAACCTTTTTGGGCGCACATGCCATTCCGCAAAGTTATAAAAACAAAAGAGCAGAATATGTTGATTTGGTCATCAATGCTATGTTACCCCAAATTGCAGCAGAAGGTTTAGCGGATTATATAGATGTGTTTTGCGAAAAAGTAGCTTTTTCTGTCGAAGAAACAGCACAAATAATAAAAGCAGGAAAGAAATATGGTCTAAAACCTAAAATTCATACCAATCAATTTAATTGTATGGGAGGAATTCAGATAAGTGTGGAACATGATGCCTTATCAGTAGATCATTTAGAAGTGGTTAATGATGAAGAAATAGCTTGTTTGTTGACCTCCAATACAATACCCACACTACTCCCATCGGCACCGTTTTTCATAAATGATCATTATCCTCCAGCTCGAAAATTGATTGATGCAGGATTGCCAGTGGCTTTAGCTACAGACTACAATCCTGGTTCTACGCCTTCAGGAAGAATGCCGTTCGTACTTTCATTAGCTTGTATCAAAATGAGCATGAGTCCCGAAGAGGTAATCAATGCTGCCACAATAAATGGGGCCTATGCAATGGAACTTGGCGAAAGCCATGGAACGATTCGAAAAGGTAAAAAGGCAAATATTTTTATCACAAAAAAAATACCTTCAATAGCTTATATCCCCTATGCTTTTGGTAGCAATTTGGTCGAAAAAACGATCATCAATGGCAAAATAGATGACAAAGTATAATTTGGTATAAATTTGGCAATTATTATAAAATAGTTTAACGTAAATTTGCATGCTTTTGTCTAAAGGAGGATAAGGAACAAAAGAATGCAATAAATACAGCGTTCAAACGTTTCTTTTACATTCAAAATAGTTGCTTATATATGCTCTATTTTGTTGATCTATGCCTATTTTTGCGGGAATTTTCTTTTTTAGCTGAATACTCATATCCTCAAGTAACATTAGAATAATTGGTTTAAACAACAAATTCTTTATTGTTTGACCTCTATTGTATTCTAAGTACAAAGTAAATTAATTATATACTTCAAAATTGAAATGAATATAGTTTACTGTGTACTAAGTAACTAGCATACATATATAAATAAAACTACAGAAATGTTTAAAAAATCTATCCCATTAGCAATATTTTTACTTTCGACGTTTTCTATTTGGGCACAAGTACCCCAAAATATTATTAGTGAACCGGGAGATAATAGCCTTCAGCGTATGGCCTGTATAGACCAATTTGCAGGTACTATTACTGTAGACGAAGCATCACTCGTCGGTCAAAGTAATGATGTTGATTTAGATACAATCTATCTTTGCTTTGGCGATCAACTCCAACTATTACATAATGGAGACGAAGATTTGACAGGCGATCCTGATACGAATACTCCTCCAGGGGTTGGATATGGTTTTTATAATTGTCCACCAACTGTTCAAGGACCAGACAAAACAGCTATCGGTACCGATCCTTGTCTAGTAAATAATCCTCCACCTGTTGATTTATTTTATGTTATTCCTGGTGATAATCTTGGAGGAGATCTATTGTTAAATAATGACGGAAATCTACAAATAAACTTTAATGGAGGTGCCCCTGCGTTGTTTTGGTTTGCACCGATCACATTTGATGCTTTCAATGGTGTAAATGCAGTATATGAAGATAATGGACCTTGTGTAAATGTAAATGCTGCGGCGGCTTTTGCTGTTGTATACCTTAACGAAATTACAGTTGATAACGAAAACAATATGTCGAATGGTGCTTGTGAAGGCTCATTCGAAGTATTCGGAGGATTACCTGAGTTTGATGGTGGTATTTTTTCAGTAACAGTAACAAATAGTGCTGATCCTGCTATAGTAGGTATTATGACAAATGGTTCCATTAATCATGGTGATGTAGCACGATTCAAAGTGCCTGAACCTGGTCTTTACGATATCGTAGTGGAAGATGAGAAAGGATGTTCACATACTTTTCAAATGGATATGACTGCATGTCCTGCCGTTACCACAACAGCAGGAGATGCTACTGGAAACAATGGCGATGTTGTTTGTGTAGAAATTATTGTAGAAGATTTTACAGATATTTTGACGATGCAGTATACAATCACTTGGGATCCTACTGTAATGATATTTGATGACATACAAAACTTCAACTTAAATGGTTTGGAACCTTTTGTATTTGGAACGCCTGCTTTTCCAAATGTGGATGAAGGTGAGTTAACCTTGTCGTGGTCTGATCCTGATTTGATTTTTGATGGAGAAACAGTACCAAGTCCTACAACTATTTTTGAAGTTTGTTTTGAACTTATTGGTCAACCTGGTGATTCGTCTCCTGTCAATTTTTCTAACTCTCCAACTACCATTGATATTGCAGATATTAACGGTCAACCTGTCGGGACAATTTTCAATAGCGGAACGGTAACGATAGCAGGGGGAGGTAATTTCGCTTCAGTTACAGGAATGAATGTTACTTGTACAGGAACGAGTACGGGGAGCTTTTCAGTAACGGCTACCGGTCAAATGGCACCTTATTCGTTTGTTTGGCAAGAAGAAAATGGTATGACAAATGGACCTGTGGTAATTCCTGTGGATGGAGACACAGAGACTGTTACAGGATTACCTGTAGGAACGTATTATATAACAACGACTGATTCGGGAGTGCCTCCTGCAACAGCCATGGATATAGATACTGTAATTATTACTGAGCCACCTTTATTACAAGTTGGTTCGATACCTACTTTCCCTCGATGTTTTCAGGATAGTACGGGTATGATAGAAGTTCCGATTGCTGGTGGTACTCCTCCTTACACTTACCTTTGGTCTACTGGAGAGACGACACAAAATTTAACGAATGTACCAGCAGGAGATTATATGGTTACCGTGACCGATGCTAATAATTGTACAGCCGAAAATACCGAAACTCTTTTTGAAGCTCCAGAAATAATAATAAATATAGCTGGAGTTGATGCAACCTGTTCAGGTACTAATGATGGTTCTGTTTCTGTTACACCTGCTGGAGGTACAGTTGCTGCTGATTATATGTATCAATGGAACACAACACCACCAGAAGTAGTTTCTAATATTACAGGCTTAGATGTTGGAACGTATACGGCAACAGTAACAGATGATAATGGCTGTGAAGTAATAGATTCTGTAACCGTTAGTGCTGCTACGATATTAAATGCAAATCCAGTTGTACAAGATATTACTTGTTTTGGTGATGCTAATGGAGGCATTGCATTGAACCCTACTGCGACTGGTGTTGAAAATGGTGGTTATACATTTAACTGGTCAGCGAATACAGGCGCTGGAGATGTAGATATGGTTAGTGATTTAGGACCAGGTATATATGATGTAACAATTGCAGATGCAGCTAACTGTAATATTCAAGAAAGCTTTACCATTTTAGAACCTGATGCTATCGCCATTACTCTTGACAATGTAACGAATGAAAGTTGTACTGTTGGGAATGACGGATCAGCTACTGTAACAGTACTTGGTGGAACTATAAATATGGGATCTGACTACCAATATACATGGAATACTACTCCTACACAATCGACAGCTACAGCTTCAGGTCTTTCTGGGGGAATGTATACCATTTCGGTAACAGATGATAATGCTTGTGTCGATTCATTACAAGTGACTGTTGGGGCGCCAACGCCACCTACGGTTACAGTGTCAGACGATACACTTGATTGTGCAGACGATACGGATGGAACACTAACGGCAGATGCTATGTCGGGAGATCCTATGGTGACTATCGTTACTTATAATTGGGATAATGGAGACAATGGTTCTACGATTAGTAATTTGGCACCTGGAGAATATATCGTAACCGTAACAGCATCGGATGGATGTATAGCAGTTGACACAGGATTGGTTATTTCCCCTGCACCTGTAAGTTTAGATTCCTTTAGCTTTAATATTCCAACTTGTCCAGGAGACATGAATGGTGGAATTACCGTTTTTATGTCTGGAGGTACAATGCCTTATACATATACTTGGTCTACAGGGGCAATGGGTAGTAATCCTTTGTTGCCTGGTTTGTCAGGAGATTCTCTTTATATGGTTACAGTAACAGATGTAAATGGATGTGCTCCATTTGATACTTCATTATACTTACCAAATCCTCCTTCTATAAATGTTGTTTATACCGATACAGTTGCGGTGAGTTGTAATAATGGACCTAATTGTGATGGTCAAGCTACAGTGCTTGCGTCGGGTGGAACAAATCCAACTGGCTTGTATAATTTTACTTGGGACTCAACGGGTGAAATGGAAATGGGAGTAACTTCTAGTACAAGTACCTTACTATGTCAAGGTTGGCAACAGGTTACGGTAACGGATGGTAATTGTGGAATTATAGATTCTGTATTTATCAGTGCGCCTCCACCATTGGCAGTTGCAGTTGATGATATAACAGTTAGTGAACCTACCTGTTTTGGATTGAGTGATGGTAGTGCTGCTGTAGAAGCTTCTGGCGGAACACCTCCTTATAGCTACTTGTGGCAAGATGGTACAGCAGGCAATACTTTAGCTGGAATACCTGCGGGTAGTTTTGCTGTTGCAATTACGGATGATAATGGTTGTCCATATGTATTTACTGTTCCTGTTGAAGAACCCGATTCTTTAATCGCTAGTATTGATCCTGACCAAACTTTTGCTCCAAGTTGTAATGGAGATATGGATGGACAAGTAGCTGTTGTATGGACAGGTGGTAATCCTGGTCCTGCTACTTATACTTGGTCAGACAATGTAGCTAATACTTCAACGGCTACTAACTTACCAGCAGGTACATATACTGTAACCGTTACAGATATGAATAATTGTTCGGATACTACTTTGTTTACATTAACAGAGCCTAATCCTATCGTTGCAATTATTCCTCCGATAGAACAACCACAATGTTTTGGTTTTCAAACGGCTATTTTATTAGATACTGTTTTTGGTGGTAACGGTCCATTGTTTACCTTCTCTGTTGATAATGGTCCACGTCAATTAGTTGAAGCTGCGATACCTGTTTTTGCTGGTGATCATACGATTACTATTTTTGATGGTAATGATTGTTTCATCGACACAACGATTAATATTACGCAGCCTCCTGAAGTAATTGTTGACTTAGGCGATGATGTAGAAATCCAATTAGGAGATAGCATCCAATTAGATGTTTCGTTAAATTCTATACTGCCGATCGATTCAATAATTTGGACACCACCAACAGCTCTTTCTTGTGTAGACTGTTTGGAACCAACAGCGAGTCCACTCGAAACAGAGCAATATACATTGACTGTTTGGGATACTAATGATTGTCCAGGCACAGATGACATTATTGTTGATGTAGATAAAAACCGTAATGTTTTTGTTCCTAATATTTTCTCGCCAAATGGTGATGGATGGAACGATGTATTTAAAGTTTTTACAGGAGTTGGTGTAGATCGAATTAATTACTTTATGGTATTCGATAGATGGGGCGAAAAGCTTTATGAAAATGGTACCTTCGTTCCAGACCCTAATGGCTCAGAAGGTTGGGATGGTAGATATAGAGGCAAGGTGATGGACTCAGGTGTTTATGTTTACCTGATCGAAGTTGTCTTTGTGGATGGAACAATATTATTGTATAGAGGTGATGTTACCTTGCTACATTAAAATATAGAAAATAGCCATTAGGCTTTTAAAAAATGCGCTTTATCGAATAAGATAAAGCGCATTTTTTGTTTCTGAACTATTTTTTTCAACAATACTGACGACTAAACAAGCTAATGCCCCATACTCGTTTAACTAGTTCTCAAACAGTAAATGACACTTTTAACTTGAGAGACTACTAAGCTAATGTATCTTCAATCACAATATGCTTTGGAAGAAAGATTAAGAAATTAGAACCATTTCCGAATTCCGATTCTACCCAAATACGACCGCCCAAACGCTTAGCTATTTTTTGACAAATTGCTAAGCCAATACCTGTACCTTCGTATTCGGTTCTATTATGTAGGCGTTGGAAGATGATGAAAATCCGATTTAGATAATCACTTTCAATTCCGATTCCATTATCTTTAACATTGATGACATAGCCTTCTTCTGTTTTTGTAGCATCGATACGTATGATAGGCTTTTGGTCTTTTTTCTTAAACTTTATAGCGTTACTTATAAGGTTTTGAAATAATTGAATGATGAGAGTATAGGGAGCTTTTATTCTTGGCAAAGGACCAAAACTGATCTCTGCATTATTCTCTTCAATAAGTACCTTTAGATTAATCTTGCATAAGTCAACAGCATCAATAAGTTTTATAATCTCAGCATCCTCTTCTGTTTTTCCGATGGTTGCGTATTTGAGTAAGGCATCGAGTAAGCTATTCATTCTTGCGACGCCTTCGCTAATGAAATCGAAGAAAGATTTATCTGCTTCTTCGATACGATCTTTGTAGCGTCGTTTAATGAGTTGAGTATAGCTACCGATCATTCGCAGTGGTTCTTTAAGATCGTGCGATGCGACATAAGCAAATTGACGAAGCTCGTCGGTTACTTGCATGAGTTCTTCATATTGTGCAGCGAGTTGATCACTTTGCTCTAAAAGTTTGGCTTGGAGTTCGTTTTCTTTTGTTAACTGCTCAATTTCTTTTTGTTGTTCCTTGATTGCTTGTTTTATTTCAAGGTCGATAATTTGTCGGTTGCGTTGTTCTTTATCAAAAGCTTCTTGGGCTTCTGAGTATTGTAATTGATATTGAAATGCTTTTTCAAAATTCTGTTGCTTACTATAGATCATTGCCAATAACCTAAAGGCATCGATTTTACTCGTATCATCTTTTAGTGCAATAGAAGCTTTGATACCTTCTTGAATATAGTTCGTTGCTTTTTCAGCATCACCTAATTGGAAATAAATATTCCCTAAGTTGATCAAGTTGATTTGGCTACCATAAAAGCCTTCTGCATTGCCAATTATTTTTTGGACTTTGTTTGCATCTTCAAGTGCCTCTGTATACTTTTTTTGCGCAGTTTTAGTTCGGCTAATTTGAGCTAGTGTGAGTGCGATCAACTCTTTATAGTT
This sequence comes from Saprospiraceae bacterium, assembly GCA_020630735.1. Taxonomy (GTDB): domain Bacteria; phylum Bacteroidota; class Bacteroidia; order Chitinophagales; family Saprospiraceae; genus JAHDIP01. The sequence continues at coordinate 22,994 of JAHDIP010000077.1, forward strand.
TCTTTGGATCGCTAGTTGGTGTGCTTGTTCAAAGTTGTTTTGTGCAAGTTCATATCGTTTTGTAGTAAAATAAATATTACCGACATTATTATAAGTAATTACTTTTGTATTTGCTTTGATGACATCGCTATATTCTTCTAGTGCTGTTTTGTATTTTTCTAAAGCATCTTCATAGTTATAAAGATTAGCGTATATGGTTCCGATATTGATTAAACATTGAGGAATGTTTGGACGGTAATTAATGGCAGTACTTTTTTCTAATACTTCCAAAATATTTTGCATCGCTGGCTTATATTCATTTCGTGCAGCGTAAACAATAGCTAAGTTATTGAGAGAAGTCAATTCTTTTTCAACATCGTCGATCTCTCTACTTATTTCTAATACCGTTTGACTGTAGTCAGGAATTTTGGCATATTCTTGTCGCTTAATATAAATTTGACCTAATTGGTTGTAGACTTCTGCAATTAACCTATTTTTGCTTAAATCATTTATTTGGTCAAGCATTGGAAGAGAAGCATTAGCATACTCTAAAGCTTTGTTGAAATGGTTTTGCTGGATATGGAGTTGACTTAATCCACATAAGGCAATTATTTGTTTGGATAAGTTGGATTGTTGCGTACTAATTTCTGTCGCTTTCTTAAATTTCGTTTCAGCCTTATCATATTTTTTTTGGACTAAAAAGATATGTCCAAAAGCTAGAGCGATATCTATCTCTAATAATGGATTTGGTACTGAAAGAGTGATCGCTTGCGCTTCGGTAATTATTTGAATAGCATCGTCTAATAAAGCTGGTTGTCCACTAAATCGACTTCTAGTACGATGAATTTTACCAATGATTAATTTTGCTTTAATAAGGTCTTCGACTGAACTACTTTTTAAGGATAATTCTTGTGCCTTTTGAGCAACGTTTAGAGCCTCGTCAAGTTTTCTACGAGTGTATAATTGTTGAGCATGACTTAGATATTTGTAAACGGCATCCATTGGTTAAAGTATGAATGGCAAATATACTCTTATTAGATTTGTTTTGGTAAATTAAAGTTAATAGATGTTCATTGTGGAAAAAAATAATCCTCAAATAGGAGAAGTTTTTATTTTTATAATCTTATCCGTTTCAAAAAGCACTAAGCTAAGAGTACCAATGAATTAATCAATAGTTAAGATGATTCGATAACCGAATATCAGTATATTCAGGTAAAATTCCTTACGATATATTTTATGAAAAAATAAGAGTCATTCTGATTCTGGCAAATTCAGCTTTACTAAAATGATGTGATTGAGTATTCCACGAGGGATATAAGAAATCCCGAATCTTCTATTTGAAAATTCGGGATAACTCCTATTTTTGTTTAGAGTGAAAGAGTTAAAAAACAATTACTATTGTTTTTCTAACTCTTCTTCATCAATAATATTGATTGGTGTTTTATTTTCTTTTTTTACTTGATCTTTGGCACGTTCGGCATCTACAAAACCATCGAGGTAAAGCTTTACTGTACGAGGTTTACCATTGGTAGTAACAGTGATTGTTGGTTTTTGAGGACCTAACTTTCCAGTACTATTGAAGTTGACTCCTATGATACCTGTTTCTCCAGGAGGAATAGGTATAAATGGATAACTAGGTTGAGTACAACCACAAGAAGCCGTTACATTTTCGATAAGTAAGTCTGTTGTACCAACGTTTTTGAACTTGAATTGACGGTCAATTTTGTCACCTTGCATAATCATACCATATTTCAACGTTTTTTGTTCAAACTGGATTTTTGCATTTGATGATGATTTTGTTTGACTCTTTATAGATGTACTATTACTGGTCGTATTATATTCTTTTGCCGCCGCCGCTTTTTCTTTTTCAAGTGCTCTTTTTTTTCTGCGTTCTTCATCTCGCTTACGTTTTGCAGCAGCTTCTTTTTCTTTTTTGGCTGCTTCCGCCTTTTCATCCTTTTCGTCTGCTTTGCTAGCATCTTTAGACATTTGATCAACATCTATTTCTAGTAAATCTTCATCTCCAGCTTTTACAGGTTTTACAATCGGAGGAGCCTTAGGAGTCGCTGACTCTGTCGTAGCAGCAGCGATTAAGTTATTCTCTACAACATCTTTTGAAGTGGTTTTTGGAGCAGGATCATTGCTACAACTCCAAATCGTCAGACAAAGTACAAGACATAGATAAGGAAATACTGAAATTTTATCCATTGGGCTTTTGAATTTAATGAAAAAAGAGGATAATTACCTCAAAGTTACTAATAAGACGAAAATCATTCTGATAAGACACTTAATTTGAAAATCATTAACATTTAAAGTACAAAATTCCCTTTTTAGTGTAAATACTAGTTCTAACTAAGGAGTACT
>JAHDIP010000078.1 GCA_020630735.1 Saprospiraceae bacterium
TCAAAATATTGGTAATAATAAAACACTCATAACATAAAATAAGATGAAACGTCCAAGATTAAATAGTCTTTTAAACCTGCCTGCCGGCAGGCAGGTTTAAAAGACTATTTAATCTTGGTAAGCCTGCCTTCCGCAGGCAGGTTCCATCTGACCGTTAGGAAAAATAAATATAGACAGATGAAACAAATTAATACAAAAATAAGTACTCTCTCCTTTTTTGCTTTAGTCTTTTGTCTAATTTTTTTTGCTTGTCAAAAGAAGAAAATTTTTGAGTATAAAGAAATTGAAGAAACCGTTTCTATCGAAACAAAGATACCTAAAGATTCTATTTTGTACATTCGTGTTATTGATAGAGATATTAGAGTAAAAGATTATTTTGAATATTTAGATACTATTGTTTGTGCTTATGATTCATTAGTACCATATAGTATTACAGAACATTTATTAATTCGTGCCAATCCTCGAATTATTGACTCCCTTGCCGCTACAGATTACTATCTAAATATCAACAATGGTGTCTTCATATTTGACCAAAAGGAGCAAATAATTTTATACCAAGGCGATAGTTTGTTGATTCCTAACGAAGAATGGGCAAATCAAATTATTAAACAACAAGCTGAGACATGGATTGATATCAACATTCCAGCTTTTGAGCTAAGTATTTATGAAGGAGAAAAAGTACTTTATAATTTTCCTGTACGAGTAGGGCAAGAAAAAAAACGCTATCTAAAAATGGCTGGTCGGGAAGTTGATCTTAAAACGAAAACAGGTAAAGGAACTATTGTAAGAATTAATAAAAACCCTCGCTATGTCAATCCTGTAAATAATCATCGCTATTACCAGACAAGAAGAGATGATAACCAAGTAACAAAACTTCCTAGAATTCCATTTTTAGAACCCGAAATAGATGGGCATCGTTGGGGACATCTTATACATCCTACTACTAATGAGAATACCTTGGGTAAGGCTTATTCCAATGGGTGCATTGGTACAAAGGAAGCTGATGCTTGGTATATTTATTATTATGCTCCAATTGGAACAGCGATTACCATTCGCTACGATCTCGAAACAGTTAATACAAAAGGCGATACAATTCATCTATCAGATATATATGGACTTGAATTATAACGCTCCGAGTTCATACATAAAATAAAGTCTATGGTATTAAATATAATGTGTATTAAACTTTTTTGTAAATTGATTATGTTTTGTTATTTTGTCAATGTACTCTTATTTTTTATTACCAAAAACATACTATTATGAAACAGTTAATTCCAGCTTTTAAGCTTATTACAAGTTTATCTTTTCTTTGTATTCTTGCAGTCTTACTTACATCTATGTCAAGCTCTGATGTAATTCCTAATTCAGATATTGTTTGTATAGATGCTCCCACCGAACATTTTTTTATGGACTATGATTTAGATGATTGTGAGTCAGCACCTACAGCTGTGGCATGTAGCTCTTGGTCGCTATATAGCCGTATCAATTGTGGTTGCGCTCCTAATTCACCAGGGAATTCGAGTTCAACTCATAGTTTTCATAAAAGAAAATATGCTCGGACTTGTTGGATCGTTGGTATGAGCCAAATCTCTTGGTCAGAATATTCTCCATGGATATGTGATAGAGTTTGTTTGTAATGTAAGTGCTTGGACAGAAATAAGTTACTTTTTGACCGAGTAGATTTTTGAGTTAAAACGAAGCATTTTTTGAATTGACTAAGTTTTGCCTAGAGGCAAAAAGAGTAATTCTAAAAGCTATTACTGAGAAAAATAACGAAGTATTAACCAAAAAGATACAGTCATAAAAGTTTAAGTTATTTTAGTCCAAGCACTTATTGAAACCGAATACTAAATAGACACTATTCATTATGAATAGTGTCTATTAAAACCTTAAGTTATATTTAGTTATGGAATATCAATACTTAAAACTGGAGCTTTACTATGATTGACTAATGCTTCTACATTAGATCCTGAAAATATGCGTTTGAGTGGATGTTTATTGATGTTTGACATTGCGATTAAGTCAGCACCAATCTCTTCCGAAAATTGGCGAATGCCACCTTCTATTGTAAGGTTTCTATAAAAATGAGTTTTACAAGTAAGTGGTGCACACATCTTTACAAAATCATCCATACATTCTTTTACCAATAAATAAGGTTGACCAAACCAACTACCAGTATTGATGGCTACTAGGTGAATCTCAGGATTGAATGGCCTCACAAAATCGAGTAGGTATTGAAAAGCAGGACGTTCACTTGGATCAAAATTAGAAGCAAATACAATTTTTCCTAAGCCATAATTTGCCATCGAATCTTTTACAATAAAAACAGGGCAATGTACTTTTCTAATAACCTTTTGAGTATTAGAACCAATTAGATATTCGTTTTTCCCACTTGCTCCATGTGATCCCATTACAACAAAATCAATAGTATTCGTATCAATATATTCTTGAATATTTTGGACTAAGTTTCCTTCCATACAGGAAGTAATGATATCTACTCTTTTTTCACCTGCTTGTTTAATCCATTCTTTAAAAAGAGTATTTACATTCCTATGTTCTTGTTCTAGGTCAACAGAACTTATTCTATTTTTATTTTTAGTGATAGTATGTACTAAGTGCATTTTTGCACCAGTAAATTCAGCAAGAGCCAAAGTTACCTTTGTAGCTTCAATGGCACATGCTGAAAAATCCGTAGGTGTTAAAATATTTTTCATGTTTTCGAGTTTATTAAATTTTAATCATCGAAGTTAAAATCATTAAAAGAGGCTTTGTCTCCAATAATTTTAGCTCTTTTATTTTGTTCGTCAATAGTCCACATATCGGTTGCCCAAGTTTGCAACCACTTATTATATGATTTTCTGAACACTTGGATATTAAGACCAAACATTTGATAAGCCATATTTTCAAGTTTACTTACTTTCATCTCTCCATCTAAAGGGAGTAAACCAATAATATTATTGTCTCTAATATCGCCAAGTAAAAGTTCGTTGTCATAGATGTCTTCTTCAGAAGATCGTTCACCATCAATATGCTTTTTTGAGTAAAACTCAATCCTTAAATAAGGGAATTGCTGATTAAAATCCTCTTGTATGTCCTTTATTCGTCTATCATTTGAAATTTTCGTGTTCATTTTAGATGCTGATAATTTATTTAATAATTAGGGTTGGGATAAATTTGTTTTGATTAATAAGCTCTTCTGCGACACTACCAAGCGATAAACTCTCTACCACAGAAGTACCTCTAGAGCCCATAATGAGTAGGTCGGCTTTGTTTGTTTTTGCATATTCTAAAATATTGTCTGCTATGGTAGGCATGCGTTGTTCTAATGTAACCGTTTCTAGTTGGTAAGGCTTTCTTGGATCAAAAGAATCGACTAAACCAACGAAGGTGTTTTTGATATTTACTTGTGTAATCGCTCTAAGATCATCTAGCGATATATTCGTATATGTTTTTTTGTTTGGTAGAGAAAAGATGTGCAAGCAAACTACTTTTACAGGAGTATCAGAAGCATTTTGAAGTGCTAATGCTGTATGTAAAGCTTTTTTCGATGAAGGCGAAAAATCAACAGCAACCAAAATCGTTTTTAATTGACACTTCGATTGTTCAGGAATAAATAAGGTATTCGTGTGCGTTTCTCGAACCATATTTTTAGACCAAATGCCGTGATAATCATCGTTGCTATCTTGTCCAATAACCAATAAGTCAGCATTAATTTCATTTCCAACTTCTAAAAATTGATGTAGTAGGTTACCTTCTTTTATGATATAATCTACATAAGTATCTTTTCCTAATTTAATATTTGCTCTAACACTAGATTGCATCTTTTTAATAATATCTTCATTCAATGCAAACATTTCGCCTAATGCAATAGTGTCATTTGAGTAAAGAGCAGTAAGTATATTGAATTCAGGTATGACATGCATAAAGAAAGCTGCACTTGGCTTTATTTTATCCGTCAAAAAATTAAGATATTTTAAAATTTTTAAATCAGAATCCGACAAATGTAAGCCAACCAGAATCTGAGATATCCTAAAGTTCTCAATCCTAATTTTTTTAGGAAGGGTAGTGGGTTTAATTTGATTATTCATAAATAGTTTCTTTTGATTCAACGATACTTCAAAGGTCAAGATAAATGACCTGAAAGCATATGATAAATATCAGATCAAACAATGACTTTTGTCACCGTAATAAGATCTAGTCAAGTATACCTTTGTTTTAAATTAATTACTAAAATTGTTTAAAAAGATAAATTATGAAAAAGCAAATAGGTATTTGGATAGACTTTAGAAACGCAAATATTATTGAATTGAAAAAGGATAAGGTAGATGTAGGAATTGTGGTCTCTGAAATTGAAGAAATACAGCCCGTCGGTGGTGCACGTTCTCGTCAACCTTGGGGACCAATGGACAATGTATCTGAAAGTAAGTTTTTAGACAGACGTAAAAAACAAGAGAAATCGTTTTACGAATCGGTCATGAAAGCGGTAGTACACCGCTGACTTCTGTATTGTCTTCTGCTAGTCTCATTAGCCGTTATGAAAAAGAAGATCAACAAGAAAAAAGAATGAAGCACATCAAACGAATTGAGTCTTCAGTTAAAAACCTTAATTCTATCTTAAACGACTTTTTGTCATTAGAAAAGCTAGAATCAGGTAAAGTTAGATTCGAACCTATTGAACTTCACTTTACCGATTATATCCAACAAATTATTGATGAATAAACCTTACCGCTAAGGAGAGACAAGAAGTTATTTTTCATCATATAGGTAAAGAAAAAATTGCAGTAGACGAACACTTACTCAAGAATGTACTCATCAACTTACTTTCCAATGCTATCAAATATTCTTCTGATGGAACTAATGTTGAACTGCTCTCCAAAAATGAAAAAGACAAGCTAACCATTCAAGTTAAAGATTACGGCATTGGTATTCCAGAAGAAGAACAAAAATATTTATTTACTCGTTTTTTCAGAGCAACAAATGCTGTAAATATCAAAGGTACAGGACTTGGACTTACCATTATCAAACGTTATCTAGATTTGATGAATGGAAAAATTAGCTTCGAATCTACTTATGGCAAGGGAGCTACTTTTATCATTGTTATTCCTCATCCTAAAAATAGTTAAAGATATTTTTTAGAAGATCTATCTTTTATTCAAATTGACAAAATACAGTTGTCTTTATGATTTTTATCAGTATTAGTGCTACTAATCTGCTTTATTTTTGTTGTGTGATTATTGCTTATCGAAGCGATTGATTCAATACAAAAATAACAAATTATGAAAGCATTACTTACTACCCTCATTTGTGCACATGGCTTGATCCATGTATTTGGCTTTGCGAAAGCGTTTGGTTTTAAAGGTATGAAATCCTTAGTTCTTCCAGTCTCAAAAGCATATGGTCTTCTTTGGTTTTTTGCTTTTCTACTTTTTTCAGTACTTACCTTTTCGTACTATTTTGATTATAGCCACTGGTGGCTTACAGCTTTTGTTGCTGTTGGTTTTTCTCAATTATTAGTATTTAAATTTTGGAAAGATGCATGGTTTGGAACCTTGCCTAATGCGATTATATTTGCAGCGGCTTTAATAGACTATTTAGAGTGGAGCGCCGAATTAGCATTTAGTGATTTCGAATGGTTAGCTGTTTTTATGGTGATCTAAATAGCGATCTCTAATAAGCATGAAACTGATTAAACAAGTAAAAAAGATACCCATGATTTTGCTTTTTGTTAAATTAATTTACCTACAAGTTAATCATGAATTATCTCTGCTGTTCTAACAAAAATCAATTTAAAAACTGATTTTTACCACTACTAAAAATTATCAAAACGATCATCTTGTACTCATAAATAAAAACAATGAAAAAATGGATTTTCAAATGACCATCAAGGAAATAATGACCACAGATTTGGTCACTGTAAGTCCCGAAACTAAAGTAAATGATTTCAGGAGTTACTTTGAGCGGAGAGGCTTTCATCATCTTCCAGTCCAAGATGAAACAGGAGAATTAGAAGGTATTATTAGTTCAGAAGATATCACTCGAACAGGCCATTTCGTAACTCCATCAAAATCGTTGTTGGCCAAGCATATTATGACTGTAAGCCCAACAACGATTGATGAAAATACTAGTATTGTTGAAGCTGTAAAGGTGTTTTTAAATCATCAATTTAGAGCCTTACCCGTTGTGAATGCTAAAAGAGATTTTGTCGGAATTATTACTCCTTATGATTTGATGAAAGAAATGTTGCATGCTTTTGAAGTAGACGAAGAAGTAAAAGATATGGAAGATTATGTCTGAAAATGGGATGACTGACAAAAATCATCTTCTTGATTGATTAAGCTCATCTTTTGAGATAAGTAGAGGTCGTAACTTGTAACCATATTATTAATCATAAAATCAAATATCATGTTAGGATACAAAATGTTTTCATTATCATTTGACAAACTTATTTTACGTTATTACCTTTTAATGGCTGTCGTCATAGCTGCTTTTTTTGCAGAAGTTCCTTTATTCGCTTTACTTGCATTACCGATTTTTCTTACTTCTATTTTGGGGCTTAGTATTACGTTTCCTAAAGCAACAACAGTTGTCGAAGATAGAAAAAGTAAGGGGCTCGTTCTCGAATCCATTTATAAGAGTGTAGCTTCTTAAGAGACTCCATACGAGCAAAAGTAGATTTCTTTTGTCCCAAAAGAAGATTTTCTATTATTGCTACATAATAACAGAGATTTTTCTGCTGCTTTTATCAAAATGCTGGCTAATAATATTCAAGAAAAAGAAGAACAACTATTGAGCTTAGCTTACAATTCTATTCGGAAAAGAGTAGCAGAAGCGCTAGTTACTCTTCAAGAAAAATATGAGCAAGAGGGACAACCTGAAATCTCGATACTTAGAGACGACCTCGCTAGTATGGTTGGTACTGCGAAAGAATCAGTCATTCGAACACTAACAGACTTCAAGAATGAAGGACTGATCAAAGTAGAGCAAGGTCGTATCACTATTCTCAGAAAACACCAATTACAAGACTTGCCAGGGTAATCTTGGTGATAAAAATTAATCTTTAGATTGACGAAAGTCAACCCATACATTTTCTAATGTACGTACTTTTGATGTAAGTAATTAATAAGAACTACTTCATTAAAAAATATTAGAAAATGGAAAAGGTAAAAAAGATTTTATTCCCTACAGACTTTTCAGAACATGCTGAAAATGCGTTTCGTTATACATTACTTTTGGCAGACCAGTTAGAGGCTAGAGTAGAGGTGCTTCATGTCGTTTATCCTCAAGGCGAATCAATAGACTTGCCTGTAATGGTGGCACAAGCTAATGAAATAAAAGTAGAAGCTGCTAGAAAAAAAATAACCACTTTTATTGAAAATGGATTTACACAAGTAGTGCAAAAAGTAAAGCAGTTGCCAGATGTGTCTAAAGTGATAGAAATTGGTGCACCTGTTTATACCATTCAAAATTTTGCCGAACGAAATGACATAGATATAATCGTAATGGGGACACAAGGTGAGAATTCTACCATAAATAAAATTCTAGGAAGTATTTCCGGGGCTGTTGTCAAAAAAGCAGAATGTGGAGTTATTGTAGTACCTAAGGATGTTTCATTCGAGAAAATAAATAACATTGCTTATGCATCAGATTTGATGGATGAAGATCCTTACGAAATTTGGAAGGCACTTCGATTGCTGAAACCTATTTCTCCAATACTACACTTTGTGCATTTCAATCTTAAAAAGGATGGGGTAGAGGCTACTGAGAAAATGGAGAATATGCGGAAATATATCGAAGAACGATTACCTGCTTTACAAAGTAAAACCTATTACTTGCCAGCAAATGACTTAAGCGAAGCGCTCAATGATTTTGTTGATGACCACGCTATAGATTTAGTCGTAATGTTCCAGCCACATCGTAGCTTTTTAGACAATCTATTGCACCGAAGTCGAACTAAAAAAATGACTGCTCAAACAAAAGCACCTTTGATGGTCGTCAAATAGTAGCTTAGCAAAACCACTCAAATTATATAATAAATTTTAAAACTTAAAATCACACAATATTATGGAAAATACAACATTATCTGAAATTATGGTTACCAATCTAATCACGGTGAATCCACTCAAAACAATGGATAAGGTAGAAAAGGTTTTTAATGAAAACAATATTCATCATCTTCCAGTTGTCAATGAGAAAAATGAACTATTAGGGCTTATTAGCAAAACAGATTATTGCCAATTATTGGATAGTTTTACTTTTTTGAACAAAGAAGTAGAAGAGAAAAAGAATAAACGTTTATTAAGTACACTTACTGCACGTGATGTAATGACCAAGCAACTTGCAAAATTGAAACCTAGCGATACTATTTCTATTGCTTTAGGTTTTTTTAGAGAAAATAGATTTCATGCTATTCCTATCGTAGATGACAATAATAAATTAGTAGGTATTGTTTCTACTCTTGATTTGATTAACCATGCCTATAAAGGTATGGTTGCATAGGGCATTCGAAATAGTTGGATCTATACTAAAAGAGCCAGATCAATTTTGAAGTACTTCAATATAAGAAGGAGTTAATTCTTGTAGCTTTTCATTACTTGGAATTTGAGTATTAGGAATTTCAACTAAGAAGGTCGTTCCATTATGTATGTTTTCTTTTACAGAAATATTTCCTTTAATTTTCTTTAAGAGTAATTTGCAAATAGGAAGACCTGTTCCCGAACCAATATTAAATTTTGATCGATCATTTAGTCGTTTAAATAATTCAAAGATACGAGTATGGTATTTTGGCTCAATACCAATCCCATTATCAATGAATTTGAAGACGTGTTTGTCTTCTATAAGTTGATATTCAATATTTACAAAAGGAGCATCAGCATCATTAAATTTTAAACCATTATCAATTATATTTTTGAAAACGATGCCTAAAACAGTAGTGTCTGAAACAATGGATTTAGGAAAATGACTAAAGGTTATTGCATTTGGATTTTTCGAAACTACTTGCTCAAATTCTTTTTGGAGACCCTCTACAAAGCGTTCTGTTTTTATATTTTGGTATTCAATTTTATGACTTTTTAATTGAGTGAAGTTAACTAAGTCCTGAACGATATTATTCATTTGGAAAGCTCCTTTTTCTATATAGTCAAAATAGGAAAGAGTATCTTCATTAGCAATAAGCTTTTTTCGTTTAATAAGGTTCACAAAGCTCACTACATTTCGTAGAGGCTCTTTCAAGTCATGTGAAGCGATGTAATTATATCGTTCCAATTCTTCTTTACTTTCAATTAATTCCTGATTTGATCGTTCTAGTTCCGCTGTCCTTTTTTTGACCTCATGCTCTAAATGTTGTGCATAATTTTTTTTCTGGTTATAAAAAAGAAGTATGATACCTAAAGCGAAAACAGTAGCTAATGTAAAACCTATGAGCGAATTTTTTTCAGCTGTTTTTTGCTTCAATTCTAGCTGCTGAAATTCAATCATTTTTTCCTTTTCTCTTGTCTCATATTGGACTATTAATTCATTGGTAGATTGGATCTTTTCGTAGTGCTGTAAAGAATCTTTAATTTCTATTACATTTGAAAGGCTGTGTAATGCTCTTGTTTTGTCATTGGTGTACACACCTAAAACAGTAGAAAGTTTTTCTGCTTCTAATTTATCTAAGTTATATAAACCTTCATTGTTTTGAGCAATCCGATCAATTATAGGGAGTAAATTATTGATCATTTCTTGCTTTGGATGAATAGTAGATTTAGAATAAATTGTAGATAAAAGCCCAACTAAAATAGCGTTGATAGCATCTTTGTTTTCACTAGATTTTATCTCGTTTAACATTATCCTTATCAAGGATTCTGCTTTTTTATATTGTCCACTATTAACTAAGAGGCTAGCTTTTCTTACATCTGTAATTTGGATGCAAAACTCATTTAAGTGTTGTGCATATACATACGAGGAGTCAACATGCCTTAAGCCTTCTTCATGACGATTTACTCTATTCATCAATTTGGAGTAAGACATGTGTAAAGCCCACAAATCTGAGGCTTTTTGTTCTATAGGCATATCTAGAGCAGATAAAATAGGTGAAATTTTGTGGAACTCCTTTTCTGCTTTTTTATAGTTTTTACTTTGAATATAAAGCTCCATAAGTGAACTATGAAGCTGAATATTTTCAATATCTTGTGCATCATCACTAGCATTAGTAATTGATATAGCATCTAGTAATAACTTTATCGCTTCATTGTATTGCCCGTCTGTTGCTAATAAAATACTGAGACCCGATTTGGCTAAGAGTATGTGAGGAATATCTTTTGATAGTGAGAATTGATCAACTGCTTTTTGTAAAAACGCTATTGATTTTTTGTTTTCACTATTAATATTGTAAGCAAAGCCTAAATGGTAATATATTTTTCCAAGACGTCTTTGGAAAGTCTTTTTTTCTTCTAATATTTTTAACACATTCGTGAAATACTGAATAGCATTAGTATTATTACCTTTTACCAGATTATAGAGTCCTGCGAGTTCCTCATAATAAGTTAGAATGTGCTCTGGTAATGTAGTCTTATTTTCTAAAGAAGGTAGAATAAAGGCTTCAAAAGTAGTATAGTCATTTTGGTTTATTTCTACTTCTGATATTAAGCCATAAGCAATTAGGTGTTGGTCAGTACATTGTTGTTCTTTGCAAGATTCCACAACATGTTTAGCATAATTTTTTCCTTTAGCATAATCCCTTTCAGCCCAAATTAAACTATCAGCGAGTGCTAAATAAAGACTCAATTTCTTTTCCTTATCTGTAGTCTGGTCTAATTTTTTCTCTAGCTCTGAAACATTCTGACTGAAAACATTTGTAGACAAAAGGAGTAAAAAGAGAATTATTATTCTCATAACTTGGAATTTTAATAAAAGAAAATTATTAATGTTTGTGCAAAGAATTCTCTTTTTCAATTCAATATCATGAGCAATCACTATTCATTTCATTATTCCAGTATATAGGAAGTAATTTTAATGTATACAGAAATCTAAATGGTTTTAATCTCGTCATTTAAACATTGACAAACCACTAGAAACGATGATCTTTTGCAAAGAACTTTAAAAGAAACGGCTCAATCTTTTTTTACAGCAAAAAAAAAGCCATAAATACTTTAAGGCAGTAATAGTCAAATAATATACTGAAGTCAAAGTGGTTTTGGGATTGTCAAACGATTAAAGCTACTGAGAATAAAAGGGGAGCTACCAATGATGATCCTTAAACTGAATAGCAGTAGGTATACCAGCTGTATTTTACTTATGGTCTTACATTTCTATAGCTTCTCAAAAGCCTTGAAAATCATTAGATTTACTGTTTTTTTTGACTCATCTAGAACCAAGATTTATATTTCAAAATGGTCGATTTTTATTACTTACTTATCGTTTTTCTTTTCCTAAGGAGGATTAGTCGGATGGAGGACTACTTTGTCTGTTTCTCATTAATTTTTGGATGGAGAGATGAAAAATATAGAGATTACTCTTATCTTCGTATCATTATTTTATTTAATGAATATAAAAATTATAATTGATATGAATAAAAGAATTTTACTTTTATTACTTCCTATGTGTTTTACCTTTATGGCAATGGGACAAGAAGCACCAGAAGTTCAAAAAAGTTTAGTAAACAAAGTAACAGCGACTTGGTGCCCAAGTTGTGGAACGTGGGGATGGACCTTATTTTCCGATCTTGTTGATGATAATTCAGAAAAGGCATTAGTCATAGCTACACATTATAGTGGTGACTTAGCAATTCCGGCTGCAACAGAAATGGCAACTAACTTTGGTGCAAGCGGACAACCTCGGTTTATGCTTGATGGTTCGGATCAAAATGCTACCAGTGCATCTGCTGATACTAAACGTATAGAAATTAAAGACGCTATTGATGCTAACTATTTGATGGCACCAGTTGTCAATTCGGGTATAGTAGCCAATATTACAGATGAAACGTTAAACTTATTGACGGTTAATGTGAAGTCGAAATTTTTTCAAGCTGCTTCTGGCGAATATTACATTGGTGCATACATCGTTGAAGATGGTGTCATTGCTAATCAATCACAACAAGGACCAAATGCGGTACACAAAAATGTGCTAAGAGCAAATATAGGTGCTACCACTTTTGGTGAGTCGCTTGCAAGTGGAGATATTGCTATGGATACTGAAATTGACCACCAATTCACGATGCAATTAGATGATAGTTGGAATCAAGAGAACCTAACTATAGCAACGATCATTTGGGAGAAAGAAGGTAGTACATATAACTTTGTAAATACAAATTCTGCTATCATTACTGAAGTAATGACGACTAGTGTGGGAGATCTAGCTCCTGCTATGGTTGAGTTTTCTGTTCAACCAACGGTTAGTAATGGTCAATCGAATATTGTGCTAAATACTTCAGAGCGTCAAGAAAAAATTGATCTTCAAGTGTACAATCAATTGGGTCAATTGCAAAGATCAATTTTACAAGGTAAATCACTTGGAATTGGAGAAACTACTTATCCGTTGGATAGTTTTGAAAGTGGAGTGTACTATGTCGTCCTTAGAGTAGATGATAAAAAAGTACTTACCAAAAAATGGATAGTGCTTTAAAAAAAATTAGAATACATTTGTTTCATCACTATACAGTAAGCCTCAACTTAAACTTAAGTTGAGGCTTACT
This sequence comes from Saprospiraceae bacterium, assembly GCA_020630735.1. GTDB lineage: Bacteria > Bacteroidota > Bacteroidia > Chitinophagales > Saprospiraceae > JAHDIP01. The sequence goes on from JAHDIP010000078.1 coordinate 12,671, forward strand.
TGTATTTAAAAACATTTATGAATATTTTTTTGTTATAATTGATTTTTAATAAAGAATTGTGTATTTTTATTTTCTGCAAAAGACGCTATGATTTTGATATGAATTCTAAAACTGTCTGTACATTTCAAAATCTACTCTAACCATTCTAATTTATATTCAATTATACTGTAACCCAAATGGTTTTCGGATTGCCAAACGATAGCAACCGATGATGATTCGATAACCGTATACTGGTAGGTATAATTTTCTAGACCATTCTCTGGATACTATTGTTGTATTCTATAATTAAGCAATTGATAACTTTAACAAGTCTACTCAAAGACTACAAAACCCTTATGCAATGAAATATGTATATTCAGTATTACTTATACTGATAGCCTTATTTACTGTCAGTGACCTCCAAGGAACGAATTTTATAAACGAAGAAAAATCTATCTTAATTCCAACATGCGATATTCCTACGAGTATAGAAACATTAGTAGTCAGCGGTAATGTTGTTCGAGTCCTTTGGGATACGATGCCTAATGTCGATCAATATAAAGTTCGTTTTCGTCCAGTAGGTGGTTCGTGGGAAGAGGTGAAAACGAAAGGCGTAGAAGCCTTTCGAGTGTTAAATGGATTGACACCAAATACTCAATATGAGTATGGTCTAAAATCAGTTTGTGGCGAAGAAACATCCATTTGGTCAACTACATATACCTTCACAACATTGGCAACACTTTGTGATCGTCCTCTATCTTCAAGTGTAACAAATATAAGTCCTGAATCAGTATTAGTCACTTGGTCTACTGATCCAGATGATACAAAGTATAAGATCAAATACAAGCAAAAAAATACAGATGAAGGATGGACAACTATTTTTGTCAATATCAATCAAGCAACCTTATCTGGACTTGAACCGAATGCAACCTACAAATATAAACTAAAATCAAAATGTCCTGATGGTTGGAATAACTGGTCAGATAGTTTTGAATTTACAACTATTCTTGGAGCAGAATGTGGCGGTTCTTTTGTTGATTCAGGAGGAGCTTCAGGAAATTATCTCAATAATGAAAATTTAGAATATCTCATCTGTCCAGATAATGCTGGAGATGTAGTCACACTTTCGTTTATTGTTTTTGATACAGAGTTGAATGATGATGATATGAGGATTTATGATGGTACTACGGCTGATGCCTTACTACTAGGCGTATTTAATGGAACGAACTCTCCAGAGGTAATAACTTCTACAGATGTATCAGGCTGTTTATTTATAGAATGGTCATCTGATAGTAACTCTGGTAGTCAAGGGTGGGAGGCATTCATTACCTGTGGTACGCCGCCACCATGTCCTATTCCTACTAATCTATCTACAACAAATATAACTGATGAAACAATTGATATTCTATTTGAAAGCAATGAAACAGGAAACTATGTGATTGAATATGGCCCTGCTCCATTGACTGCAGGCACTGGTCTTATTGCTACAGGTTCCGTTGGAGTTGGTGCTAATACGGTAACATTAATGAACTTATCAGAGGAAACGAATTACGAGTATATCATTAGTATTGATTGTGATAATGGTTTTTCAAGTTTTAGTCTTTCAGGAGATTTTAGAACACTAGTAGCTCCACCTGAATGTGGCGGTACCTTTGTCGATTCAGGAGGTACTACAGGGGGCTATTTAAATAATGAAAATATAGAATATTTAATCTGTCCTGATAATATTAGTGATGTTGTTACCCTTACTTTTATACAGTTCAATACAGAAGCTGGGTTTGATGATATGACGATTTATGATGGAACTTCTTCTTCCGATTCTCAAATTGGAGTTTTTGATGGCTCCAATTCTCCAGGTACTATTACTTCTACAGATGCATCTGGATGTTTATATGTCGTTTGGTCTTCTGACGGAAGTGTTACTAGAGATGGTTGGGAAGCAGTGGTTACTTGTGGTCCACCTCCGCCTTGCCCTAAGGCGACTAACGTATCTACTACAAATGTAACAAATAATGCAGTTGATATTTTATTTGAAAGTAACGAAACAGGAAACTATACAATTGAGTATGGACCAGCACCTCTTACAGTAGGCACAGGGCTTATCGCAACAGGAACTTTTGTAGCAGGTGTAAATACAGCTAGTCTTTCCGATTTAATAGCAGATACAGCATATGAATATCAATTGATGTTTAATTGCGATAATGGCTTTTCTAGTACAGAGGTTGTTGGAAACTTTACTACTCTAATAACACCACCTGAATGTGGTGGCACCTTTGTCGATTCAGGAGGGGCTACAGGTTTTTATCAAATTAATGAAAATGAAGAATATTTAATCTGTCCTGATAATATTGGTGATGTTGTTACCCTTGCATTTGTACAGTTCAATACAGAAGCTAGTTTCGATGATATGACAATTTATGACGGAACCTCTTCTTCCGATTCTCAAATTGGAGTTTTTGATGGCTCCAATTCTCCAGGTACTATTACTTCTACAGATGCATCTGGATGTTTATATGTCGTTTGGTCTTCTGACGGAAGTGTTACTAGAGATGGTTGGGAAGCAGTGGTTACTTGTGGTCCACCTCCGCCTTGCCCTAAGGCGACTAACGTATCTACTACAAATGTAACAAATAATGCAGTTGATATTTTATTTGAAAGTAACGAAACAGGAAACTATACAATTGAGTATGGACCAGCACCTCTTACAGTAGGCACAGGGCTTATCGCAACAGGAACTTTTGTAGCAGGTGTAAATACAGCTAGTCTTTCCGATTTAATAGCAGATACAGCATATGAATATCAATTGATGTTTAATTGCGATAATGGCTTTTCTAGTACAGAGGTTGTTGGAAACTTTACTACTCTAATAACGCCTTTTGGCTGTAGTTATACATTCGTTGATTCAGGGGGAGCATCAGGACCTTATTTAAATAATGAAGATATTATATATTTGATCTGTCCTGATGTAGCAGGTGAGGTCGTTTCTGTTACGTTCAATAGTTTTAGTACTGAAAATAATGGAACCTTAAACTGTTTTGATGGTCTAACAATCCATGATGGAAATAATATTTCTGCAGCAACGATTAATCCTCCAAATGGTGGTACAGAATGGTGTTGGGATCTGACTGATGCTATTCCTTCGGGTACTGGCGACCTCAATGGTCGTACAATTACCTCTACAAATGCGTCAGGTTGTTTGACTTTCGTTTGGTCTTCTGACGGAAGTGTTACTAGAGATGGTTGGGAAGCAACGGTCTCTTGTATGCCAGCACCTCCAGCACCAGCAATAGATCAATTTAAACCAACAACAACTATAGAAGCCTTACAGCTTTTCCCTAATCCTACAACAGAATTATTGAATATCAATTTACCAAAAAGTGAATGGCTACAGATTAGAAATATACATGGTCAAATAGTATATGAACAATCAACGATTGAAGGACAAATAGAAGTGGTTGTACATGATTTACCATCAGGCTTATATTATGTCAATGCACTTACTACGGAACAAGAAGTATTAACAAAGACTTTTGTGAAAAAATAAATATAGAGTTTAAATCAATAAATGGGATGGCTGTCTTCTTGATCAAGGAGACAGCCATCTTTTTTGTATCTTAGCAAGAAAAAATGAAAAATTTAAAACTATTTATTGTATTCTTTTCTGCATTAAATTTTTTACAAGCGAATAACTTGCTTGAAAAATGCAATTCAAATTTACTTTGTGAGGCTACAACCAATATAGAGGTCTTAGTTATCAGTGGTAATGTTGTCCGCATCGCATGGGATAGTTTGCCTAATATAGATCAGTACAAAGTGCGATTTCGTCCCATTGGAGAATCATGGATGGAAGTCAAAACGAAAGGTGCAGAAGGCTTTAGAGTATTAAACGCTTTGACACCGAATACTGAATATCAATATGGAGTAAAATCTATTTGTGATACCGAGACATCTGTTTGGTCAGCAACGAACACGTTTACAACCTTAGGAACATATTGCGATCGTCCTGAGTCATCAAGTATAGTAAGCATTAGAGAAACAGGGGCTTTAATAACTTGGCCAACTGATCCAGATGATACCAAATATAAAATCAAATATAAACGTAAAGGCACAAACGAAGCATGGACTACAATCTTCGCTAATACGAATGAAGTGAACTTAACGGGCTTGCAAGCTGAAACAATCTACAAGTATAAACTGAAATCTAAATGCCCTGATGGTTGGAATAACTGGTCAGAAAATTTTGAATTTACAACGCTTCCTGATTTAGGATGTGGCGATCAGTTTTTTGACCTAGGAGGTCCCTCTGCAGATTATGGGAATAATAAACATGCTGAATATGTCATTTGCCCAGATGTATTTGGTGATGTAATATCGGTTAGCTTTAGTAGTTTTAGTTTAGAAAATGAAGGGATGATTGGTTGTTTTGATGGACTAACGATTTACAATGGTGATCGTAAAACCTCTCCAACGATAAATCCCCCTAGTGCTGGAACAGAATGGTGTTGGGATCGAAATGATCCAACTCCGACTGGTACTGGAGATTTAAATGGTATGACTATTACTTCCTCAGATGTCTCTGGCTGTTTAATTTTTGTCTTTCAATCTGATGGATTTTTTACCAGAAGCGGTTGGGAGGCAACTATTACTTGTGGTCCTGCGGATCCTTGCCCTCCTGTATTCAATTTAGTTACTACGAACATAACAGATGCGAGTGCAACAGTTTACTTTGATTATTTTTATGGAGGAGGATATACTCTAGAATATGGACCTACACCATTTACTCCAGGTACAGGAATTGAGATTACAGGTACTACTATTTCAGGAACCAATACAGTAATGCTTTCAAATCTATCCACTAATACTGAATATGAATATGTTATTTCAACCGAATGTGACAATGGTGTTTTTCAAACATTTACTACCTTATATGGAGAGCCGGCTTGTGGTGGCTTTTTTACAGATTCCGGAGGGGTTTTGGGAGATTATACTAATAACGAAACGGAGGAGTATGTCATATGTCCAGATGTAGCAGGTGAGGTCGTATCAATAAATTTTACTTATTTTAATTTAGAAAATTCAGGACCATCAGGATGTTATGATGTGCTAAGAATTTATGATGGTGCTAATACCAACGCACCAGAAATTAGAGCTCCTGGTGGAGAAAGTGTTTGGTGCTGGGATTTGGACGATGCTATTCCTGGAGGAACAGGTAATTTAGCTGGCATGACACTTACTTCTACGGATGCTACTGGTTGTATAACCTTTTTATTTGAGTCTGATAATAGTCAAACTAGAGATGGTTGGGAAGCAACTATCACATGTGCTCCTCCATTTACATCACCAGAAACAGACGATCTTAGAATATCAAAAACGAGTGAAGATGCTTTACAGCTTTTCCCTAATCCTACAACAGAATTATTGAATATCAATTTACCAAAAAGTGAATGGCTACAGATTAGAAATATACATGGTCAAATAGTATATGAACAATCAACGATTGAAGGACAAATAGAAGTGGTTGTACATGATTTACCATCAGGCTTATATTATGTCAATGCACTTACTACGGAACAAGAAGTATTAACAAAGACTTTTGTGAAAAAATAAATATAGAGTTTAAATCAATAAATGGGATGGCTGTCTTTTTGATCAAGGAGACAGCCATCTTTTTTGTATCTTAGCAAGAAAAAAATGGAACAAAATCCTAGACTTGTGTGGAGGGCATATGTAGGGAAGGTCGCTTACCCAACAATCATTTTTGCGAGTATTTGTATTACAGCTTATGTCCTTACTATTTATGCAGGACTCACAGGTTTATTCTCATTAACGACTTGTTGTATCATCAACACTGTTCTAGCCTATCTATTGTTTACACCAATGCATGAAGCTGTTCATGGAAATATAAGAGGCCGATCTACTCAATTAAAAATAGTAGAACATGGGTTAGGTTGGTTGAGTGGAGCCGTATTGATGGTTGCACTTCCTGTCTTTCGCTATATCCACTTAACGCATCATTCGCATACCAATGATGAAGAACTAGACCCCGATTATTGGGTAGCATCCCGTAATCCTTTTTTTCTAATGGTTAAATGTTTTACAATGGTCGGAGATTATTACTATTTCTTTTTTCGAGATGCTCGTAAGCAATTGGCGGATGAAAAGTTAAAAAATGGGTTTATAATAGGAACACTTGGTTTGTTGATCTATAATAGCCTAGCGTTTGTTTGGGGTTGGCAAATGGGCTGGCAATATCCATTGCTCTTGTGGGTGCTTCCCGCACTTTTTGCGATAACTTTTTTAGCTTTTGTTTTTGACTGGTTGCCGCATCATCCACATGCTGTTCAAAAACGTTATTTAGATACTCGCATTATTCTTTTTCCTGGGCTTGGAGTTTTGCTGTTGAGCCAAAACTTACACCTTATTCATCACCTTTATCCAAATGTCCCGTTCTATAAGTATGGAGCCGTTTTTAAAAAAATGAGGAGCTACCTCGAATCAAAGGGTTCGCCGATACAAGATGTGCTGAGTAAAAAGTAAATTGGTTTAAAATGATTTTTTGCCTTTGCACCTAAATTAATTACAGTATCCTTCCTTTTTAGGAGATAGATAGAACATTTCTCCTTATATCTTCGTATTTTTGTATAAGTAGTTAGCCTATTCTAAAATTTAAATTAAGATATAATGTTTACGAATATCCAAATCGAAAGAGAAATATACAAATCTGATATGCACCAAATGGTACGTGCAACAGCTCGTGATTTTTTTGCAAAAGAAATTGTTCCTTATCATGATAAGTGGGAAGAAGAGGGAATGATAAGCCGAGAAGCTTGGCTAAAAGCTGGCGAACAAGGCTTACTTTGTGTAACCGTACCTGAGGAATATGGTGGTGCAGGTTTAGACTTTTCTTTCAGTTCTATCATTTGCGAAGAATTGAGTGCAACAGGTTGTACTGGTCCAGGGTTTTTCTTACACTCTGATATTACGACTCCTTATATCGTTGATTATGGAACGGAAGAACAAAAAAAGAAATGGCTTCCTAAAATGGTATCTGGCGAAACGATAACGGCTATCGGAATGACAGAACCAGGTGCAGGTAGCGATTTGAGAAACCTTCGAACGACCGCTGTTGACATGGGCGACCATTATTTGGTAAATGGTTCTAAGACTTTTATTACGAATGGTTATATGTCAGACTTAGTGATTACGGCTGTACGAACGGAAGTGGGTATTAGCCTCTTATTGATTGAAGCTGATCGAGAAGGTTTTACAAAAGGTCAGCCCTTTAAGAAGGTAGGCTTGAAAGCGCAAGATACTTGCGAGTTATTTTTTGAAGATGTAAAAGTGCCAAAAGAAAATCTACTAGGAGAGGAGGGCAAAGGTTTTATCTATATGATGGAAGAGTTGGCACAAGAGCGTTTATCTGTCGCTGTAATTTCGATGGGCGTAATCGAAGCTGCCTTAAATCATACCATTGAGTATGTCGAAACTCGTAGAGCATTTGGACAACCAGTTGCAGGTTTTCAAAATACACAATTTAAGTTAGCAGAATTGGCCACTAAAATTCAAATTCACCAAGTCTTTTTAGACAAGTGTATCCAATTATTGATCGATAAAAAACTAACACCTGAACAAGCCTCTATGGCAAAATTATCTTTTACAGAACTACAATGCGAAGTGATGGATGAATGTGTTCAGTTACATGGTGGTTATGGTTATATTTGGGAGTACTTCGTGGCACGAGCCTATGCTGATGCTCGTGTACAACGTATCTACGCAGGGACCAACGAAATTATGAAAGTGATTATCTCTAGAGGATTATTGAAAAATTATTTTAGAGAACTGAAAGCAGCTAAACGTGCAAAAGCACTTGCTGAATCATAAAAAAAGACTAAGAGCATGTTGGGGATTTGTTTTTCATGCGTTCGCAAAAGGTAAATTCCCAACATGCTCTAAAGGTCAAAACGGCTTGTTCATATAAGCCTGTCAGAAATCAGATTCACTATATGCGAATCTGATTTCTGGCAATTTTACTAAAGCTAAAATGATCTGACCTCTTTTAATAAATAACTATGGATTACTTCAACCAAGAAACAGAACGCTTATTATTTCGAAAAGTAAGAAAAGAAGATATCCCATTATGGATTCCTTTTTTTGAAAACAATGAAAACTTACCTTATATAGGGATTGATCTTTCTCTTCCAAAAGAAACGCAAGCTACCAATTGGATACTAAAACAACTAGACAGATATAAAGAAAGTGGATGTGGACACCTCGCTGTGATTGAGAAAAAAAATGGAAACTTTATTGGAATGGGAGGTATAATACCACGAGATCTAAATGGCAAAAAAGAATTCGAAATAGCCTACTCTTTGATTCCTGCTTATTGGGGGAAAGGTTATGCTACCGAATTAGCCAGTCAAATGAGACTTTTTGGTTTCGAGAATAAAATATCCAACCGTTTTATTTCTATCATTCACAAAGAAAATATAGGCTCCATTAATGTGGCTAAAAAAAATAAGATGACCGTTTTATTCGAAACGGAATACCTTGATATGCCAGTCTTTGTTTATGGGCTTGAAATTTGATAAGCTATAAATAGTCTATTTCAAATAAAAAAGAATGAAAACTAAATACTTTGGAGTTGTTTTGATAATGATCTTCATTCTTCTATCTCCACTTATCAGTAACTACATAACTATTTTAAGGGATTGGATGAGTTTGCCATTGGCGAATACCTTCAATGATGAATTTGTTGAAAATAAAGAATGGGTGATAAAACTAGTTTACTATGAAGGATTAGTTGGCATAGGGCTAGGGATTATAGCCGTTTTAGAATTGCTTGGATCTAAAGGTGAAAGTAACTTCTTAATGAGGCTGTTTTTTGGATACCTTATCATTGACAGTATTCAAGGAGCCGTTGGGTATTTTAGTTATTCTATACTTTTTAGTGATGCTGATAACTTTATTGCAAAAGCAATAAGAGAGATATTTATCTACAGAGGTATATTTGATTGCATCTGGATTTTATGTTCCTATTTTGCTATTCGAATAATAGAAAAATACAACGATAGTTTACAATCTTCAGTTCAGCTTTAGATCGCTATTTATATAAAAATAAAAACTCATTTACACGTTTAAGCTTTTCATTTTTATTCTTATCACTTCTTCTTATCTATCATCACCACCTCATCAATAGGCTTCGATAAGTCCAAAAAGTACGCACCAAAATAAATGAAGTTATAATTAAGCATTTCTCTTAATACTTCAAATTGTCCTTCATCTTCAGCATTTTCTGCTATCCAGTTAATAGCCTCTAAGCGATTTTCAAAAGTTATCTTTTTCATGGCATTAAATTTTTAAGGTTAAGTGAGATAGAATGCCTTTTATAACTATTAATGCTTTTTAGACGCAAAAGGTCTCCTCAAATCACAGGATTAACAAAAAATTAAGATATGGCTATTTCTGGAAGCCTTTAGAATCAATCCATATGTTATTTTCTGTTAAGATGTTAAAGTTTAAGACCGACACACCAAAATGAATACTTGTTGCATCTAACAGATATACCACTTCAAATAAATCTTTATTTGATACTGATTTAGGGCTTTACAAAAAAAATTAAGCAGATGAAACGTCCATGATTAAATAGTCTTTAAACACACAAAGGAATGACTATTTTATCTTGGTAAGTTCCATCTGACCGTTAGGAAAAATAAATATAGACAGATGAAAAACTTCCGAATCCAAATTGCTGACCCTTGCCACGAAAAATGGGATCAGATGACACCAAACGATAAAGGTTCTTTTTGTCAAAATTGTCAAAAAACAGTAGTTGATTTTTCTAAATTATCAGACCGACAAGTAGCTGCCTATTTCAAAAATCCACCTGCGAAAACCTGTGGCCGCTTTCGTCCTGAACAACTGAATCGAACTATACCTGTATACCGAGAAATGAAGCCTTCTTTTGTGACTAGAGCTGCTAGTTTTTTCCTGACAGGAATGCTAGCCGCAGGAAGCCTGCAAGCTGCTACAACTAATTTGTTCAACCCGATAAAGATTCATCAAGTTGATGGAAAAAGCGTCATTACCCTAAGTGATAATGAAGTTACACCAACAACTAAAGGCAAAAGAGTGATCAAAGGAAAGGTAGTTGACGAAAATAATAAACCAATAGCTGATGTATCTGTTTTTTGGAGATCAGGCAATACCTTAACGGATAAAAACGGAAATTTTAAACTCGTTATTCCTGATGATTTTAAAGGAAAAGAAATAAGAGTAACGTATACTGATCTTCATAGAGAAGTCAGAAAAGTATATCAACTAAACGACTTACCCAAAAACGAAACCATCGTTTTTTCAGAAAAGACAATTATCGAACGACCAATGATATTAGGAATGGTCCGTGTGACTCCGCCTCCACAACCACCTCCTCTTCCTGTTGGAGAAGAAACACCAAAGAAGACTTGTACAAAGCCTGTAGATCAAATAGTTGAACCACCGATAACTGGTGAACTTGTATTAATGGGTGATACTATCTACGAACCAGTAGAGGATAGGATCTTACCCGAAGAAGATATCATTTTGCCACTTGATAAAACCGAAAGATCCCCTTCACTCGAAATTACTAATATTTATCCCAATCCAACAAGCGGAGAAGTAAACATTCAAATGCGAAGTATTGAACCTAGTGAAGTAACGATTCGTATTTTTACTATTGATAACAAAATGGTACAAGAGAAAAAAGACTTCGTAGTAGGCGATCAATTAATTCAGCTAAACCTAACAGCAGATTTAGAGGACGGGATTTACTTCATCCAATTCAGAGATGCTCAAAATAATCAACTGGTGGAGAAAATTATTTTTAGCAAAAACAAAAAAATACTTATCCCATAAGTTGCCTTGGATTATTTAAACTGATGTTGTTATGTTGAAAACAGACCTCATAGGATCACTCTAAGTGACCCTATGAGTATATTTTTTATAGAAAAACAAAGGGCGTATTTTAAAAACACACCCTTTGGTAAAATTAAAGTAATTAGAATCTTAAAGATATGAAAACAAAGAAATACACACTGGACATCCCCAACCCTTGCCACAAAAAATGGGATGAAATGACCCCAAACGAAAAAGGACGATTTTGTCAAAGCTGTCAAACCACAGTCGTCGATTTTTCAACCAAGTCAAATCCACAAATAGCAAAGATCATTCAAGAGTCGAAAGGAAAAATTTGTGGTCGTTTTCGTAAAGACCAATTAGATAAAGTCATCGAAGCACCTCGTCCGTTGTATTCTAATTTCGCTTTCAAAGCAGCAAGTGTTTTAATCACTAGTTTGCTCACTTCCTTTTCAGTAAATGCACAAGTACCAATTTCGGTGATAGATAAAGTACATGAATTAAGTGCCGAATCAAAAAATGAACAACAAGCGATAACTTCCTGTGTAATTAAAGGGAAGGGAGTAGATAGTGAGAGTGGTGAGCGAATAATTTTTGGCAGCGTAATGATTCAAGGAACAGAGATAGGAGCAGAAACAGATTTTGATGGAAATTATGAATTAAACATTCCTAAAGCGTATTTTGATCAAGAAATCGTTTTAGAGTTTTCTTATGTTGGTTATGAGAGATTAACGAAAAATATTGTGATTAATCATGAGCAAATAACAGTAGATTATAAGTTAGAAAGTTCTGTTGTTGGTGGGATAGTATCAGTAGGTTATGTAGTACCTAATAAATATGAAGAAACAGAACAAACAAAAAATTCTTGTATCATCAAAGGTAAGGCAGTGGACAAAGATTCTGATGAACCTATTATCTATGGGAGTATCATGATTCAAGGAACAGAGATAGGAGCAGAAACAGACTTTGATGGAAACTACGAATTAAAAATACCTTCAGCATATCTCAATCAAGAAATCGTTTTAGAGTTTTCTTATGTTGGTTATTCTACAGGAACAGTAAATGTTGTTATTGATAAAGAACAAATAAATGTAGACTATAAGTTTGAAACAGCGTGTTGTTTTCATGTAGTAGGAGGTATGAGTATAATATCAATTGAAACAACGAAAGAAAAAACACTCTACCAATGGATAAAATATAAAATTGAAAACTTCATCTTTAGTGCATATGAACGACAAGAAAAAAGAGCAGATCGAAAAGCAAAACGCTTAGCCAAAAAAGAAGCGGAAGAGAGTAGGAGCGAGGCTGCTTTGATAGAGCGAAACGAACAAAAAGAAACAACAAACGAGGAAATCATTTTAGTATCCATTTTTCCAAATCCAAGCAGCTCTGATATATATATCACCACCAATTTTGACAAAGCTAAAAAACTAGACATTGGCTTCTTTACCCTAGATGGCAAACTCGTTTACCAACAAGATCAAGAAGTACTTAAGGGTAAACAAACATTCAATCTTAATCTCAAAAACCAATTACCACCAGCTACCTACATTTTACGGATGAACGACGGAAAAGATTTCCTCTTTTCAGAACAAATTATTTTCCAAAAAGAGAATTGATAAAAGAAGGTAACAGGATGAACGTAATAATGATTATACTTTTTAATTGCCTGACTCTAGGCTACAACGGATTAGAAATTTTTCCTAAAGAAAAGCATTACGAGAGACAAATCTAGTCTTTGATAAAT
>JAHDIP010000079.1 GCA_020630735.1 Saprospiraceae bacterium
TAAGTAAGTTCTAAAAAAAACAAATACAAACATTACACCAATTCAAATTAATAAAGCGATGCTCATTTTCCAAAATGGCATCGCTTTTCTGTTTCTCTATAGACATCAAAAGACGATTTACTTCTCGTCTATTATTCGTTAGTTCTCCACCTCAGTATGCTTCTTTTCTAAGCTTTTTACTCTTCGCATTTTTCTCGGTATTAAATGCCATTAATAGTACATGAAACCCCGCTCCTGCAATTAGGATCGTTGCTATAGATGATATATCTGTTTCACTTGATACGTAACTACATCCAATGATGACTGCGCCCCAAATCAACGCACTTACTATTTGGATTTCTAATAAAACTTTAAAAGATTGCTTTAGTACATTCATGATTCTTTTGTTTTAGTTTTCAAAAAATTGTTGCTTCTTTTGTAGAATACATTTTTCTATATTGATTTTCCACTTTTATCGACGAACAAACGAACCTTTTCCCTTTATTGAATCCAAATGCCAACAAAACCTTAAGACTTCTTGTTATAATACTGTTAATCTAAAATGACCTATTTTATCTTTATTTTATTTTAATTAATTTTGTAGAGTTGGTTGGATAAAAATGCTTTATTCTTTTATCCAACCAGATTTCTTTTTTTCATAATAAACCTTTGATATGTATTACAAAAATTTGCTAGCATGCTTTGTATTCATTCTATTTGCATCGCTTTCACTTAGTGCTCAGAGTAGCCCGATTGGTACTTGGAAAACAATAGATGATGAAACAGGAGAAGCTAAATCTTATGTTGAAATTTTCGAACAAGATGGAAAAATACACGGAAAGCTTGTTAAACTACTTCAAGTTGCAGAAGATACTACTTGCGATAAATGCCCAGGTGATAAAAAAGATAAACCTTTAATGAATATGGTTATTCTTTGGGATTTGGAAACATATAAAGATTATTGGAGCTATGGAAAAATTATGGACCCTAATAACGGAAAAACATATAAATGTAGCCTTTGGATGGAAGGTGAAGATAAAGTAAAACTTAGAGGATACATTGGAATTTCGGCTTTAGGTCGTAATCAAACTTGGCACCGTGTAAAATAATTGGTTCCTCCAAAAAAAAACTTTAAAATTTAATAAGGCTATGCAATATTTGTATAGCCTTATTAGTTTAATAGTTGTATTTTTGAAATCAAGGAATCTTAAAAACTTAAAATTATCTGTATGCAGCACTCTTTTACACAAAACCAATTACTTAGATTCATTTACAAGGAAACTTCTATCGCTGAAACGCGTGCAATCCAAGAAGGATTAGAAGAAAACCAAGAGTTGTTCGAAAAGTACCAAGCGTTAATGAATGGTTACCAACAACTTCCAAAGGTTCAGTTCAATCCATCAGACTCTGCGATCCAAAATATTTTGGGTTATAGCCAACAGTCTGCAGTAGAATTCCACTAATGAGCTGGGTAATACCCAAAGGAGCTATTTTCATGTTTTGACATGATCAAATAGTGACCTTCAAAAAAAGGGGCATCGAATAAGTTCGATGCCCTTTTTTGCTTCTTAGTATTTTGTAAAAACATATTGATTTTAACTTAAGTTTTTTTACCAAATTTTTTCTACCTTTTCATCATCTACCCATTTACTCCACAACCAATTATAGGTATGTACTTGATTCGTTTGAGTGCCATTTTTATTCACTACAGTATATCCTTGGTTCACCCATTCAAAAATACTTCCGTATAAATTATAGACATTTGTATACCCTATTTCCTGTAGTTTTTCCCCAATCTTTTCACTCCGATAACCAATCGAACAATACAAAACGATCTTAGTATCTTTGGGTAAACCTTCTAGTCGATTTACATCAAAATCTTTGTAACCTAAATACCTTGCTCCTTCAATATGGCTGACATCGTATTCTTCTTTTTTTCGAGTATCAAAAAGTTCTACCTCATCCTTCATTTCAGCCAACTCGGCACAGCTAATTACTGGAACTGAAAAATCAATTCGAGTACTGATTCGTTTATCAAACTCAGGATTTAAAATCTCTGGGCGTTGCGTCGTCGTTTCTTGAGCAGAACAAGAAAAAACAAAAAATAATATGGCAACAAAAAAACTTAAATATCTAGTCATTATCTTGATAATTTATAGTTGTAATGGTCCTTTCCCTACTTTATCCCCTATCCATTCACCTCCTTCACAGAATTGAATTAACTCGCTTTGTATAAACGTATCAACAGCTTCTTTTATGTTCTCTGGATATAATAAATGTAAGTTAGGACCTGCGTCTAAGCTAAAATAAAGTGGATTTTTCGTTTCCTCCCGATAAGCACGTACCCGTTCAATCATACTTAAAGTCGCTGGCTTCATCAAAATATAAGATGGATGAGAAGTCATCATTAGGGCATGAAGTGTTAGTGCCTCGTTTTCGGTAATTTGACCAAATAGATTGAGATCGCCAGTTTTTAACGCTTCTAACAATCGAAGCATTCGTTGCTTAGCTTGCAAGTAACGATTCGCTGCATAAATATTACCTTCCATCAAGGCATGACCTGCTCGACTAGATACGCTCTTTTCGCTTTTGCTAGCAATCAAAATCGTATCATGGAATGTTTTAAAAACTGGATTTAATTCCTCCACAAACGGAACAGCATATAAATCTGACGATCCTTCTATATCTCCTGTTTCTCCCCAAGCTGCCATCGTTTCATAGATAGAACGACATGCACTACCAGAACCTAAACGAGCAACAAAAGAGGCTTTTTTTCTAAATTCAAGATCATCAGCTAAGCTACCCAACAGATCGTCTTCTAATGAACATAGACAAAGAGCTAAGGCACTCATACTAGATGCCGACGAGGCAATACCTGCTGAATGAGGAAAAGAATTTGTAGATCTAATGGTTAATTCTAATTGACGTAAAAATGGAAAAATATCTGTAATGCTTTCCAAAAAGGAAAGCACCTTTGCTTTGAAGGCTTCGTTTTCTTTCCCTTCAAAATAGAAGTCTAAGCTAAGACCTTCGTCTACTCCCAATTTTGGTCTATATTCTAATGTTGTTTCAGTATAAGCCGTATCAAGTGTCAAACTAATAGATGGGTTTCGAGGTAACTGACGCCCGTGTTTCCCCCAATATTTTATTAGTGCAAGATTGGATGGACTACGCCAAGTAACACTTCCAGCTTTTATCTTTGCTGTTTCAACAATTAGATTCGAGTTTTTATAATCAAGCATATTTTTAAGTAATATTATTTAGGTCAAAAGTACTACCTTAAGTGGTTGAAATCAAATAAATGTCTTAAAATAATAAAGGGTATAGCTAAGAAGCCACACCCTTTATTACAATTTTTTTTCAAAATTGTTTATTAAACCAAAACCTATTTGTAATCGTGTGAAATATCAAAATCATGCAATACTGCATCTAGGATTTTATCATCTCCTTCGACATATCCTCGCTTCATTTTGTAGCCATAAAGTTTCCCTAATTGGTTCCAGTAAGATGCAGATACACCACCACGCAGATCTTTCACCAAATTGTAAAAAGGTGTGTCTAGTTCCTTTTCGATCATTTTGATCAAAATTTTACCTTGCGTTCTAGTTAACTTTTTAAGCGGATCTTTGAAATCATCCTTCAATTCTTTATTCAAACGTTTAATATGCTTTTTACGCTTACCTTTCTTCATATTTTGAGTTACATCTTCTGTTTCTCTAAAAATACGAATAGCATCTACCGCATACGGATATACTTTTGTAGCATAATTACGATATTTCAAATACCGCTTGTATTCATTAACATCATCAAACTTACGTGGTGTCGATACCGATACATCGTCCAAGTCCGCAATAAGAAGGGTATCACCTTCAGGCGTAATTAATACAGAGACGATTTCGCCATCTAGTCTAATTCGTTCTCGTTTTTCTTTAGGTTCGTCGCATTCATCTACTTCTACACTGTCTTGAGCCGAAAGGCTAAAGACAAAAAGAAATAAAAATGCTATTGAAAGGAATATTCTCATTATATTTTTTTACTGTTTCAAGGTCAAATTAAATCAAATCTAACTATGATATTGTTAATATTTGTTAAAAACTGCTCTTCTTCTTGGTTTTGGGATATAAACGAACAAAAAAGTACAACAATTGTACCCAATCATATCTTTTGATTTTTTTTAGCTTTTTGTTCTAATCTTAAAAAAAACTAGCCTACAAATCTATTTCCATAAAAACAGGACAATGATCAGAATGAACAGCATCCGTTAATTGTTGAGAGGATATAATTTTATCACTTATATTATTGGAGACTGACTGATAGTCTATACGCCAGCCTTTATTATTCTTTCTAGCACCAGCCCGATAACTCCACCAACTGTATTGTACTTGTTCTGGGTTTTGGCTACGAAAAGCATCTGTAAAACCACTCTCAAACCATTTAGTCATCCATTCTCGTTCTTCAGGTAAAAAGCCAGATGTCTTTTTATTGCTTTTAGGGTTGTGGATATCCATTTCTGTGTGAGCAATATTATAGTCTCCGACGATAATTAACTTCGAGCGTTTCTTTTTCAACTTTTTAATGTAATCAAAAAAATCAGCCAAGAATTCCATTTTAAAATCTTGTCGAATATCACCAGAAGTACCAGAAGGAAAATAGCAATTCAGCAAAGTCCAATCAGCAAAGTCTGTTCTTAGTATTCGACCTTCGTTATCGTATTTATCAATTCCACAACCAGCAACAACTTTGCTCGGTTCGATCTTCGAAAAAGTAGCAACACTACTATAGCCTTTTTTCTCAGCCGAGTGCCAATGGTGATGGTAGCCTAATTCTTCAAATAGTTCAACAGGTACTTGCTCTTTATGTGCTTTGGTTTCTTGCAAGCATACCATGTCGTAGTTACCTGCCTTTAGCCAAGCAATAAAATCTTTTTTTAATGCTGCTCGTATTCCATTTACATTGTATGATATAATTCGTTTCGACATTCTATTTTTTTACTTTTTAAAAATTAACCTGACCAACCTTCACGGTCAAGACTTCTATATTGTATCGCTTCAGCTAAATGTTCTATTTTGATATTTGGGCTACCTGCTAGATCTGCTCCCGTTCGAGCTACTTTCAATATCCGATCATAGGCACGTGCAGAGAGTTGCAATTTTTCCATTGCTGTTTTGAGAAGGGTCAAACCAGCTTGATCTATTTCGCAAACTTCTCGTACCATTCGGCTAGGCATCTGTGCGTTACAATGCACATCTTTCATATCTTTGAACCGTTCTACTTGTACTGCTCTTGCTTTTATAACTCGTGTTGTAATATCTTCACTCGTCACAGGTGAGCGTTTGAACTCTGCTAGTTCATCGTAAGATACAGGTGTTACTTCTACATGCAAATCTATTCGATCCAACAAAGGACCTGAGATTTTACTAAGGTAACGCTTCACAACTCCTGGTCCACAGACACAATCTTTATCTGGGTGATTAAAGTAACCACATGGACATGGATTCATAGAAGCAATAAGCATAAAACTTGCAGGATAATCGACAGCTATTTTTGCTCTTGAAATAGTCACCTTTCTAGCCTCCATTGGTTGACGTAAAACTTCTAGAACAGTTCGTTTAAATTCTGGTAATTCATCTAAAAATAAGACACCATTATGTGCCAAAGAAATTTCACCTGGTTGAGGATTTGATCCACCTCCAACAAGTGCTACATCACTTATCGTATGATGCGGAGATCGAAAAGGTCGTGTATATACTAAAGAAGCATTGGATTGTAATTGTCCAGCTACCGAATGTATTTTTGTTGTCTCTAGTGCTTCGTGGAGTGTAAGTGGTGGCAATATTGTTGGTAGTCGTCTGGCAAGCATCGTTTTACCTGCTCCTGGAGGACCAATCAAAATGACATTGTGTCCGCCTGCTGCTGCCAGTTCTAAGGCACGTTTAATATTTTCTTGTCCTTTGACATCTGAAAAATCGACATCGTATGAATTTTGGTTGTGTGCAAATTCCTCGCGTGTATCGACTTCCGTTCTTTTCAATTCTAGCTCTCCATTCAAAAAATCAACTGCTTCTTTTAGATTATCGACACCATATATTTCAAGATCATTTACAATAGCTGCTTCTTTTGCATTATCTTTTGGCACGATCATGCCTTTGTATTTTTCTTTGCGTGCTTGTATAGCTATCGGTAATACTCCTTTTATAGGTCGCAAACCTCCATCTAATGATAATTCACCCATCATCAAATAATCACCAACCTTTTCTGACTCCATCTGATTGGTTGCGGCTAAAATTCCGATAGCAATCGGGAGGTCGTAAGAGGAGCCTTCTTTCCGAATATCTGCAGGGGCTAGGTTAACTACTATTTTTAGACGAGGTAAGCGAAGACCAATATTTTTGATAGCAGCTTCTATTCGCTGAAATCCTTCTTTCACCGCATTATCTGGTAAGCCTACTAAGAAGTAAAAGTTTTTGCCAGCAGCTACTGTTCCTCCTGCATTGACTTCCACTGTTATTGTTTGTGCATCCACTCCTTGTACCGCACTCGCAAATGTTTTTACAAGCATAATATGTTATCGTTTTTGCAAAAATACCCTTTTTTGTGGAAATGATAAACGTGTGTTTGCAAATATTCTTGTAAGCATACTGCAACCAAAGTGGTTTTGGGATTGTAATATGATTAAAGCTACTGAGAATCAAAGGGTAGCTACCAATGATGATCCTTAAACTGAATACCAGTAGATATATTTTAGCTTTTCAATGAAACAATTTGACTATTTCATACTCTCTTTACTCCATTTATTCCAATCCTTTAGATAAAGTTCTAATACATGAGGTTTGTCTAATGTACTTGCTGGAATGGAATCTAGTATGATATCTTTTTCGAATTCGAAAAGGCTTTTGCTTGTTTTATTATCCAAAAATTCTGTTGGTACATCAATAGAAATGTCATTAATATCCAATTCGTTATTACTAGCGATTATAAAACCCCATCCACCAAAAGAAGGAACATAAGCTTGGTAAGGATAGGTATTCAAATCTGCTGCTTTGATGGAGGAATTGATACACCAAAAGGCATTCGTAGCAAGATTTGGACTTGTTGCTTGTGTTACAAATATTCCATTGGGGCTTAACCGTTTTTTGGCTAACTTAAAAAATTCTCGGCTATACAAGCGAGCAAGCGATTCATTCGTTGGATCTGGAAGGTCTGAAATAATGACATCAAAAAGCATTGTTTTTTCTCGTAAAAAGACAAAAGCATCTTGAGGTATGGCTATCACCTTGGGATCAAGCATTGCGCCTTGATTAATTTTTTTTACATGCGGATTATTAACTGCTAAATCTAATATGGAAGGATCAAGGTCTATGACATAAATTTCTTTGACATCCTTATGTTTCAAAATTTCTCTTACAGCTAATCCTTCACCTCCACCTAATAATAATACGCTACCTTTATAAGGAGCAAAAGACATTGGAATATGAACCAATGATTCGTGATAACGGTATTCGTCCATTGACGAAAATTGAATAACTCTATTGAGGTAAAGTCTCACATCTTCGCCACCTTTCGTCAACACAATATGTTGGTAAGGAGACTCTTCGTAATAAATAATATCATCCTTATACAAGGAGTCATTCCAATAACTAAGTAGTGATTGTGCGAAAAATAACATTAAGCCAAAGTATGCTAAGACCGTAAATGATGCAAGACTTAATATTCGTTTTTTACTTACATTTAACCATGGCGAAAAGTACCAAAGATTCAAAAAACCAATAAGTAAGTTGATGATACCAAATATCAATGAAGATTTAAATGTGCCCAACCAAGGTAGTAAGAAGAATGGAAAAAGTAGGGTCGCTAGAAGTGCTCCCATATAGTCTAAGGACAGTACATTTGATAGATTAATCTTGAGCGGATAGTACTCCTTCATAATCCGTGCAAGCAAGGGTATTTCTAATCCTGTCAAAATACCGATTAGCACAATGAGCAAAATCATTACAGACATAAAGCCCCAATAATCACTATTGGCAAAAATAAAATAAAGGATCGGTACACTACTTCCTCCGATAAGTCCCAAAACAATCTCGACACCTATAAACTGCAAAAGCAAATCGCCTTTAAACAATCGAGATAGAAAAGAACCAACTCCCATAGCTGCCATATATACACCTATTGTAATCGAAAACTGTTTGATACTATCGCCTAAAAAGTAAGAAGAGGTCGTACTGATGAGCAATTCATAAATAATCGAACATAGACCAGCTATGAAAATTGAAACAATAAGCACAATTTTTTCCGTGCCTTCTATACGTTGGGGATTTTCCAATTATTATTTTTTGTTGTAGTTCTCAAAAAATCTTTCAGCGTCTACCAAAGAGCCAAAGGAATGCAAATTTGCAAAAATAGGCTGTTAAAAAATAATATTTAATCTACTCTTTTACTTATATTTACACAACATTTAATTTTTGTACTTAAATCATTATAAAAAAATCAGCTTTTTTTTTTGATCCGTTTCAGCTCTCATTCTTTATCCTAAATGATCCTCAAACGACCCAATTAAAGCATTTTTTATAATGCGCAAAACCTAAAACATTATGGTGCTATTTAAAAAAAAGCCTGAAAACTCTAAAGTTGTTAAAGGTCTCAAACTTGGCTTAGTAAGCTTAGCTATTGGGAGTACGATACTGTTCACCGGCTGCGGTGATAATGTAGAGTATGTTGAAGAAGAAGAAATTCAAGAATTTACTCAAGGTGTCATCACGACAGTTGATGAAGTAGAAACGGATCGCTTCAAAATTGCTGACGAAACCGTTGTTCCTAAAAAAGAAGATTCTAGAATTATTGCAAACTACCTTGATGGTACAGCTGATACCCTCACACTCGATGAAGCACGTTTAGTCGATGCAGATGACCCTCAACACAGAAGACGTAGTAGTATGAGTGGTGTATTGATGGCTGGCTTTATTGGTTACCACATGGGCAGAAGTCCAAAAGTACCGCCTTCTGCAAGTGCTTATAAAAATAAATCTACTTTCGATAAAGTAAAAAATACGACTGGCAAGTCTATGGCTAGTACAGCTAAAAAGACAACAGTAAAACGACCTAAAACTGGAAAATCTGGCTACGGTAGTGGGAAATCTTCACGTTCTTCTGGGGGATAGAATTTACTTTATAGCTAACGAATTGAATAGCGGCTTTGGTTAATCTAAAGTCGCTATTGACATTTATAAACCTTTTTAATCATTAGAACATTGGATAATAGAGTTTTTGAAATAGAGCCACTTTCGCAAAAAAAATTAGACGAACTCAAACTTAGCTGGTTCGGTGGCGAAGACGAATGGGATTACCTCACCGATAAAATTGTAGGTGTATACCCTGAAGAAGTTGATGCTTTTAAAATTGCTGCTCGTAAGCTATATGGCATGTTCGAAATCGGAGCTGCTCATGTGGTCAACAATAATTTATTTCAACAAATCGGTATTCCTTCCAATGCTGTGGAGTTGGTGAAGTTTAGCTGGGAAAAACGTCGTTGGCACAAGCATCTTTATGGTCGATTCGATTTGGCTGGTGGGCTTTTCGACAAACCTGTAAAGATGATCGAATACAATGCTGATACAGCAACGATCTTACCCGAAACAGCCGTTATCCAAAAAGAACAATTAGCAGCAAATCCTCTACCAGGAAAAGGTCAACTAAATACTTTGTTTGAAGATTTAGCAGAAGGTTTTCGTTTATTACTCGAAAATAATCCTGATAAAGAAGCTAAAATTTTACTGTCGTCTATGGGCTTCGAAGAAGATGAGCTAAATATCGAATTCTTGGCAGAAGCAGCTAAAAAAGGAGGATTTACAACTGTAGAACATCGTAAGCTAGAAGAGGTTATTTTTTCTCCCGATGAAGGTATTTTCTTAGAGCGTACACTCGATGAATACGAGCAGTTTGAGTTTTGGTTTAAAATAGTCCCGTGGGAATTTATTGCTTACGAAGAACCTGACTTGATGAGAGATCTGACATCTATCGTTAAAAATAATTTAGCGGTTGTTATCAATCCTGCTTACTCGTTGATCTTTCAGTCAAAAGCTATGATGAAGATTTTATGCGACCTATTTCCAGATAGTGAGTACTTGTTAAAAACAGATTTT
Source organism: Saprospiraceae bacterium (assembly GCA_020630735.1). Lineage (GTDB taxonomy): Bacteria > Bacteroidota > Bacteroidia > Chitinophagales > Saprospiraceae > JAHDIP01. The sequence continues at coordinate 10,116 of JAHDIP010000079.1, forward strand.
ACACCACCAGAAAATGGCGCTTCTTTCGTCAAAAAAGTAATCTGGGGACGAGAAGGCGAAAATATTACCATCAACGATGGTAGTGGAAGTACTCTAGAAGAGTCCGATGGAGACTATGGAAATTATCCTTCTATCTATCAAGAATTTGCAGAGCTTCCAAAAGATAGTAAAGAAAATTATTATCAAGCAGGCTTGTATTATACACACCGATCTAGTGGTTTATCTTTCCGTAGAGAAGATCAACTTATCATGGATGAAGATGCGGAGTTTTTAGGACACTTTTTTATCAGCTAATTTGCAACTGTTTTTTCACAAATTCTGGTAAAGCAAAAGCGCCTTTATGTACAGCAGTATTATAGTAGTATAGGGTTTGTTTTTCTAAAAACTGTCGATGAAATCCCTCATCAATATCATTGATTGGGTTTAATTCTTTTTTGCTTGCAATGGTAAAACTCCACATACCACTCGTATAGGTTGGTATAAAAGAAAGATAACAGTGGGCATTATTTTTTCCAAAAATATCCCTCAAGCAATGAACACAATTCGCCATTACTTTATCATTATAATACGGTGATTCACTTTGAGTCACCATTAATCCATCTGGTTTCAAAATACGGTGTATGTTTTCGTAAAAGTTTTTTGTAAACAAACCTTCAGCTACTCCAATCGGATCAGGCGCATCTACTATTACTAAATCAAAAATTGCTCCCTCACATTTTTCAGTATACACTATACCATCATCAATTATTAGTTCCACACGAGGATGTTCAAAAGCACTAGACAATTGTGGCATATGCCTTTTGACCGCTTCTACTACTACATCATCTATTTCCACCATGACTACTTTTTGGATATGCTCATACTTCACCAACTCTCGAATAACACCGCCATCGCCTCCACCAATTACTAACACTTTTTCTACTCTCTCACGACCAAGCATCATCGGTACATGCACAATCATTTCGTGGTAGCCAGACTCATCTTTTTCGGTGCACATTATAACATGGTCTAAAGCCAACATTTTTCCAAAATCAAACGTGTCATAAATTTCTACTAACTGAATAGATGATTGTTTTTGAAATAATAAATCGCCTTTATGTCGTATAGAAATCGCAACATTTTCATCTTTATCGGTAAACCACGTTTGACGTTTAATACGACTTTTATCTTTTGATCGATCTTGTATCGCTCGTTCTTTTTTAAGTTCGTCTACTGTAAATTTAACTTCACCTATTTCATCAATAGTACCTCGTTCCAATTCTTCTGTAGCAACTTTTTTTGCCCCAAGTGCTTCCTTCAAAAAATCAATCGCTTCATCGGTTTTATTTACGGGTCCACAGGTAAAAAAGTCAACAGCGGCATAAGCATACTCTGGCCAAGTATGTATCGTCAAATGGCTTTCTTGTATAACGACAACTCCCGAAATACCGTAAGGTGAAAAATGATGGAAGGTTGAATGAATAATCGTTGTATTCATAATCTTGGCAGCTCGACGCATTGCCTTCTCTATTTCAACAACTTGATCCAATATTTTAGCTTTACAATCGTATAACTCTATTATTAGGTGGTTTCCTAATGCATTCATTGGTAGTTCTTCTCTTTTTATGTTTTTAAAAGACAATAATACAACTTCGTAATAAGATTTAACCCTTTTCAACAAAAGAGCTTCATAAAAAACGCAAATTAATCAATACCTTTACAGAAACATACTATAGTTAAGCTATTGCTTAAAAACTGTTTTCTTGTAACAGTCAGAAAAGATAAAAACATTAAAATGAAAAGAATTACACGTATCACCTTGGTCTTGATTGGTTTTTGTCTGCTGAGCTTTCAAAGTTTTGCTCAAGAGACTTTCCCCATTAATGGTGTAAAAGATAGTAGAGATGGTCATTATGCTTTTACCAATGCTACTATTTTCAAGTCATATAATCAAAAAGTCGAAAAAGCAACACTACTTATAAAAGATGGAAAAGTAGAAGCCGTTGGTGCAGGAGTAACTATTCCTAAAGATGCGGTAGTGATTGACCTTGATGGTAAATTTATCTACCCTTCTTTCATAGACTTATACTCCAACTATGGTTTGCCCGAACCTAAAGCCGTAGGCGAAAAACCGAAACAACAGCCTCAAAGTTTATCAAATAAAAAAGGGGCATATAGTTGGAATGAAGCATTACACCCTGAGTTTCGCGCTTTCGAACATTTCGAAGCAGACAAAAAAAAGGCGAAGGAATATATTAGTCTTGGTTTTGGTTCTTTACTTGTTCATCAAATGGACGGTATTTCTAGAGGTACATCGACTCTCGTTTTACTAGGCGACGAAAAAGAACATAAACTTATTTTAAAAGACAATGTCGCACACCATATGGCTTTTCGAAAAGGTAAGTCCACACAAAACTATCCTTCTTCTTTGATGGGCTGTATTGCACTGATTCGCCAAACCTATTTAGATGCTCAATGGTACATTGAGTATGGGTACAAGGAAGAAAAAAATATTTCTTTGCAGGCCTGGAATGATGTTCAAAACTTAATTCAAATTTTTGAAACGGATGACCGACTGAACGCTTTTCGTGCTACTAAAATAGGAAAAGAATTTGGTGTCAATTATATTTTAAAAGGTGGTGGCGATGAGTATAAACGTATAGATGATCTTAAAGCGACAGGCTCTGCTTTTATCATCCCTGTAAATTTTCCTGCTGCTTATGACGTAACCGATCCACATGATGCTGAACTTGTCAGTCTAGCTGATATGAAGCATTGGGATCTTGCACCTTCTAATGCTAGTGCACTAGCAAAAGCTAACATTGACTTTGCCTTTACCACGCACGGACTTAAGAAAAAAGGAGCGTTTTTAGAAAACATTAAAAAGGCAATTAAAAATGGCTTAAGTGAAGAAGATGCTTTAAAAGCATTGACACATACACCTGCCCAACTCATCAAAGCAGGTGACAAAATCGGCAGTCTTGAAAAAGACAAAGTCGCTAACTTTATCATTTGTTCTGGAAATATCTTTGGAAAAGAAGGCAAAATCTTACATAATTGGATTCGTGGAAATCCGACGATACTTAAAGACTTAGATTATCCTAAACTAAATGGCGCTTACCAATTGAAAGTTGGAAGAGACAACTACCTTTTACATGTAAAAGGAAAAGCGACTAAACCTGAGTTCGTTATTCAAGAAAATGATTCTACCTCTATAAAAGTAAAACATAGCGTTAGTAATAAATTAATTTCTCTCTCATTCAACCCAAATAAAGAAGCTAATAATGTTATTAGTCTTTCGGGTTCTATTGCTGATAAAAAATGGTCTGGTGCGGGAACACTTGGCGATGGACAATGGGTAAGCTGGACAGCCAATTACATAGGTGAGGTTCCTAAAAAAGAGAGCGAGAAAAAAAATCTTAACGAGAAAAAAGGAAACAAAGAAGAAACCGAAAAACTTGTTAGCCAAGTTTTATACCCTTTTGTTTCTTATGGCTGGGCTGAACAACCAAAACAAGAAACGTATTTGATTACCAATGCAACCGTTTGGACAAATGAAAGTGATGGTATTTTAGAAGACGCTGATGTCCTAATCAAAAATGGAAAAATTGCTCAAGTCGGAAAAGGATTAAGCGCTGGTGGTGCTACTACTATAGATGGAAAAGGAAAACATGTAACCTGTGGCATTATTGATGAGCACTCACACATTGCTATTAGTCGTGGTGTAAATGAAGGAACTCAAGCAAGCTCTGCCGAAGTAAGTATTGCTGATGTGGTCAACTCCGAAGATGTTAATATTTACCGTCAGTTAGCTGGTGGTGTTACTACTTCGCAACTCTTACATGGTTCTGCCAATCCTATCGGTGGTCAATCTGCTATTATAAAAATGCGTTGGGGATATACACCTGAGCAAATGAAATTTGAAAATGCAGATCCATTTATCAAATTTGCTTTAGGTGAAAATGTCAAACAATCAAACTGGGGAGATGATTTTCGTACTCGTTTTCCTCAAACTAGAATGGGCGTTGAGCAAGTTTTCGAAGATCACTTTACGCAAGCCGCAGAGTATAAAGCAAAAAAATCGTCTGGTAAGCCTTACCGAAAAGATTTGGAAATGGAAACGATTTTAGAAATTATAGAAAGTAAACGTTTCATTACTTGCCACTCTTACCAACAGGGAGAAATCAATATGCTGATGAAAGTTGCAGAACGTCATAACTTCCGTATTAATACCTTTACACATATTCTTGAAGGATATAAAATTGCGGATAAGATGAGAACCCATGGTGCTGGTGGCTCAACCTTCTCTGATTGGTGGGCTTACAAATATGAAGTGATTGACGCTATTCCACACAACGGTGCCATCATGCATGAGCAAGGAGTTCTTACTGCCTTCAACTCTGATGATGCAGAAATGGCTCGTCGCTTAAATCAAGAAGCGGCCAAAGCTGTAATGTATGGTGATGTATCTGAAGAAGATGCTTGGAAGTTTGTCACGCTCAATCCTGCAAAATTATTACATCTTGATAATAGAGTAGGAAGTCTCAAAGCAGGTAAAGATGCAGATGTAGTTATTTGGTCAGATAATCCCCTTTCTATTTATGCTATAGCAGAAATGACTTTTGTTGACGGGATTAAGTTTTTTGACCGAAAAGATGATGTAGAAAAACAAAAACAAATCAAAGCTGAAAGAGCTCGTCTAATTCAAAAGATGATAGCTGCAAAAAAGAATGGAGACAAAACACAAACTCCAATGAAAAAACACAAGCATCATTATCACTGTGACGATATTCATGATGAAATGCATTGAAGTTGTTTAAGAATGTGTTCTGAGCTTAGTTGTAAGTGCTTGGTTTCTAGGAGAAGCTCCTTTTCTTTTTCATAGCCATAGCTATGGAAATTAAAATAGCTGAAATGAATGAGCGTTCCTATTAGGTCGAGTACGATAGTACTCAAAGCGAATGAGCCGCAAAAGCGGTTGAGTTTGCCCAAAACCAATGACTTAGAAATAAGCCATCAATTCATTTTTAAAAAACTTCATTAATTAAAAAACAAGAAAACAAACTCTAATGAGATTTATAATATTAAGCCTTGTATTTTTGGTAACTGGTCAATTTGCTTTAGCACAACAAACACCAGCACCACCTCAAACAAAGGGCATCGTAGTATCTGGAGCAACAGCTCACCTTGGCAATGGAGAGGTAATCGAAAATAGTATCATTGCTTTTGAAAATGGAAAATTTACTGTAATCAATACGCAAGCTGTCGGACAAGGTTTCGATGGATTCGAAACAATAGATGCTACAGGTAAACATATTTACCCTGGATTTATTGCTCCTAATACACAATTGGGATTGAAAGAAATAGATGCTGTTCGCTCAACAAGAGATGACAGAGAAGTAGGATATTTAAAACCACATGTTCGTTCTATCATTGCCTACAATACAGACTCTAGAGTAACTCCTACTGTTCGTTCAAATGGTGTTTTATTGGCCCAAATCTCTCCAACAGGAGGTCGTATAAAAGGTAGTTCAAGTATTGTAGAATTAGATGCTTGGAATTGGGAGGATGCTGCTTATTCAACTGACGATGCTATACATCTTAGCTGGCCAAGTATGTTTCGAAGAACTGGCTGGTGGGCAGAACCTGGAGGAATCAAAAAAAATGATAAATACAAAGATCAAGTTAGGGATATCAATAACTTCTTTAAAGAAGCCTTAGCTTACACTAAGAAAACAAAAGTCGAAAGCAAAAATCTAAAATTTGAAGCCATGCGTGGTGTCTTCAATGGTAGTAAAAATTTAATCATTGCTACAAATGCAGCAAAAACTATTACAGAAGCTATTCTTTTTGCTAAAGAATTTGATATTACCCCTGTTATCCTAGGCGGTAAAGAAGCTTGGAAAATTGCTGACTTTTTAAAAACAAACAACATTTCCATAATCTTATCAAATACACAAAGCTTACCAAGTAATGACGATGACCATATTGATCAACCTTTTAAGTCTGCACTTGCCTTACAAAAAGTAGGAGTTCCTTTTTGTTTTAGCATGGGGGGGGCTTGGGAACAACGAAATTTACCTTTTCAAGCTGGACAAGCGGTGGCTTTTGGCTTAGACTACGAAGCAGCTATCAGTGGTTTAACACTCAATACGGCCAAAATTCTAAAAATTGACAAAACGGTTGGTTCTATTGAAAGTGGAAAAGATGCTACCTTTTTTATTGCTGAGGGTGATGCTTTGGATATGCGAACGTGTAAGGTCACAAAAGCATTTATTAGAGGGAAAGAAATAGATGTCGATAATAAACAAAAAGCACTTTATCGAAAATTTAAAGCAAAATACGAAAATGACAAAAAATAAATTTTAAGCTCTTTTTTTGTTCCAAAGAGCAGTTTTGAGTAAAATCAGAATTGCTCTTTGTTTTGCCGAATTACGTGTACATCTTACAATGTGTCTTTTCACCACACTGCAGGATTTGTCTAATGAATTAAAACTTTATAAGAAGTCTCCCGTATAAAACAAAACAAAAACTAGTCATTATTCTCTACTCTTTTTGAAACGTTAAGGCTTTCCTAAAAAAGAAATTAGCCTTGTGACTTTACTTTTTTTTGTAGTCTAAGTTGTTGTATTCATTATGTTTTAACTCCTTATTTTAAGCAGTTTTTGTAAGAATTATTGAATAATGTGAAAAGTAGAAATTAAATGTGGTGATAATATATTTTTACAAAACAACCACTCATAAGACGAACTAATAACCAAATATTTTTCACGAATTTTCAACATTAACCGTAAACCAATTTTATTAAAATGAAAAAGTTATTATTCACACTAGTCGCAGCAATCTGTTCAATCGTATTCGCTCAAGCTCAATACGAAACAGTAGTTTTAAATTACGAGAAATCTTATTTTGGTGAAAACCAACCACTCCCTGCTGAAAAGTATTTCATGTTAAATGGTGTAGTGGGCGTTGATATTCACTTTGTAGAAGTGAAAATATTTGAAGCAAAAGGTAAAGAAGATAGAGATCCTTTATTCGATACTTTTTGGAAAAAAGACAAAACAAACAATTCTCCTAGTTTTAATATTCCGATCAACTACAAGTTGAAAGAAGGAAAACCTTACGATATCTTATTTAACTTTTATCGCCCAGTAACAGAAAAAGAAAGAGCAAAATTAGCCGATAATGTGTACAATACATTAGGTGCTTATATTGATCAATCTTTTGAAGTTTCAAATAAGCGTATGCGCCTAATACGCAACGAACGTCAAATGATTAACGACATGAATAATATCGTTACAAGAGGCATGAGCTTGTATCGTAATCGTACAAAAGTAAAGTTCGAAAGCTTTTCGGATATGGTTAAGTTAAAGATTAAGCAAATCGAAGGTGTAAAGTTGCGTAAAGCTGAAAAATTAGGAATGGGTGGCGACGATGACAAAGCACGTTTAAGCTACCGAAATGAAATCATTGAAGATTTAAAAACACTTACTCGTAACGAAGTAGCTCAATATCTTAATGGTGATTTATATGTATTGTCTGATGATAAATTTATCGACAATTACCAAACAGAAAAAGTAAAAGAGGCTTACTACTTAGCTCCTCATATTGGTTATGGTGGCGTTATCTTCAACACGGATGCTGAAGACTTCAACTATGGTTCTGGTGTATATGCTGGTCTTTCTTTTCCATTAGCAAAGCAAAGCAAATCTGCTTTCTTGAGTCGTACTTCTGTAAATATTGGAGCTTTCTTAAAGAACTTAGAAGATGTAGATGGCAAAGTGGTAAGTGGTCCTGTTTTTAAAGTTCCTGTTTATGCAAGTTTAGGTTATCGTCCGTTTGCATTTTTCAGAGTTCAAGCAGGGGCAACATTTTTAGAAGATGTATCAACTGCTGGTGATATTTCCGGTTTTGAAGACCGAGTAGAAATTCGCCCATTTATCGGAATTAGTGCCGAGTTCAACATCTGGTTCAACTTTGGCAAATAACATAGTGTTAGGCAAATTAAGGTTAATAGATTTTCCTTTAGGATAATTTATTGCTTTAGTTTGCCTTTTCTTTTCTATCAGACTTTCTAATCTCAGACAAGTCTTTTCCTAAAAAAATAGATATGAAGAATATAATAAGTGCAATCATCTTTCTTTTGGTTGGGCAATTTGTCTTCGCCCAACAGAACAATTATAAATGGAGAATTGGTGTTCATGGTGGTCTTAATTCTTACTATGGTGATCTAAGTAGCGAACGTATTTTTGACCCAAGTAGTGGATTGTTAGACCTTAACAATACCGACCAAATCGCTTATGGTTTAAGCGTTGAAAAAAGTATATCAAAAGCTTGGGGGCTTCGTTTACTCGCCAGCAGAGGTCAATTCACAGCTAACGACCGTACGACTAATTTGGATGGCGATCTTTTTTTAGATAACGAAAACTTTGATCGTGCCCTTAATGCGCAAACAACCTTTAGCGATGCTTCACTAATGATGAATTACTATTTCGACAATGGTAAAATATTTAGTGATGAAGCATTCATTTCTCCTTACTTCGGTATCGGGATTGGAGTTAATATATTTGAAGTTAAAGGAGATCTATACGATGCTAATGGCCAACAGTATTACTATTGGTCGGACAATACGATTCGTAATATGTCAGAGGCTGATCCAAACGCTTCTACAGCTATTATAATCGAACAAGATGGTGATTTTGAAACAGACTTAACTGCTTTACAAACGGAAGGCAAAAATTATGAAACATCAACCTTAACAATTCCTGCTTTAATCGGTTTAAAGTTTCGTTTAGGTAAACGTTTCAATTTCAATCTTGAAAGCTTGATTAATTATTCAGGTTCCGATTACATGGATGATGTACATGGCGAATACTTGACAACTTATGATTCGCCACTTCAGCAATATGCTGCAAATCCGTCAGGCATTACTACTGGTATTAACAGAGGAAATGATGATCGCTTAAAAGATTTTTACGCTTTCTTTTCGGCTTCTTTACACTATAACTTTGGATTCAAAAAAGATGCTTTCGAAGCTCCTATTTTTTACCTTGGACAAAAAGATGGCGTGCAGGCTCCTAGTACAACGGTTGTTGAAGAAGAACGTACTATCATCGTCAATGCTGAAGATTTGACAAGTGGCACTGATAAAGATATTACAGTAACTGTTGTTACGGATACCATCGTAAAAGACGGCAAAACTGAAATTATAGAAATTACGATTGTCGATGATGAGGTGGATGATAATTCTCCAGAAGTAAAAGAAGAAGGTGAACTCGTCATCGAAAAAATCGAATGGGATTCGGAAGAACCTACAGAGCGTGTCATCATCATTGAAACAGAAGATGAAAAAGATATTGAAGATGAAATCGAAGAACGAATTATCATCATCGAAGAAGAACCAATAGTAGATGAAGTAGTGATAACAGAAGTCGAGCGATTAGGACCAGTTGAACCTATAGAGACCATCCGCCTTTCGCCTACTTTAACAGAGGAAGAAATTATTTTAGCCGATGTACAAGATGCGCAAATCGAAGTATTGGAAATTGAAAATGATATTTACGATATGCAAGCTTCTGGCGAAAAAGATACTGAAAAGTTAGATTCTTTATACACCATTATCGAAGCCTTAGACAAGCGTTTGAGTGCGTACGAAAATTACCATAACAAAGTTGCTATTCAAGGAAACGACGATTATACTCGTCCTGAAAATCAAGCAATTTGGGATGCTACTGCTGAACTAAAATCGGAGTTGAATACCATCCGTCAAGAAATAAGAGAAACAAGTACAAGTTCTTCTCCTAGCATCAGTGTAGAGCTGTACGAAAAAATGCAGAAAGATAATGCAGAACGTATTGCAAGCCTTGAAAAAGAATTGGCTGATACCAAACGTAAAGCCGAAAAGGATGCTAAAAAAGCAGCCAAAGAGCCAAGAAAATCACATGGCTGGGCAATGAATGAAAGCAGAAAAGAAAAGGAAAAAACAGAGATAAAAGAAACGACTACAGTTGTTGTCCCTACTCCTGTTCAAACAGAAAAAAGCGAACTCGTAGATAATGAACAAAATTTGGAAGTCATCAAAATTGCTACCGAAACTTCTGCTAATGTAAAAATGCTAGAAGCACGTATTGCAAGTCTTGAAAAAAGCTTGACGCAACAAAAGAAAGTCAATACACCATCGACTGTTTTTGTTCCTCAACAAAAAGACAACGCATCTGCTACTCAAATCAATGCATTAAACCAAAAGATTGATCAATTGAGTAGGGAATTAGCTGCTGCAAAACAAGCACTGGCAACTAAGCCAACGGTAGTAGAAGTTAAGCCTGCTCCTGTGGTTGTTCAACCAACGCCTGCACCAACTCCCGCACCTACCCGTGTGATCGTTTCGGCTGCTAAGGAAGCAATTCGTGGTTATGAGTCTACCAACATCTTTTTCCAAACAGGACAATCTAGCATTGCGACTGAGTTCAAAACACGTTTAAGTACCATCGCAACGTTTATGCGACAGTATCCAGAGATACGTGCTGCCTTAACAGGCTATACAGATAAGTCTGGAAACCCTGAAGCTAATTTTGCGTTGTCGAAAAGAAGAAGTGAAGCCGTAAAAACATACTTGCTAAGTCAGGGAGTAAATCCTAGTCAAATCGAAGCAAGTTATTTTGGTGATACTCAAGCTGCATCGGCAAATGATCCGTTTTCAAGAAGAGTAGAAATAAATCTTAGAAGTTACTAGATATTAATGAACTGAGAGTGATAAGAAATATATCTCGTTTAGGTTGAGAGGAAAATAGAAGTCAGATCATTTCAGCTATGCTGAAATTGTCAGAGGTCAGATTACTTATAACGTAAGTCTGACCTCTGACAGGCTTGCATTAGCAAGCCGTTCTAACTTCTATTTTCTTTTTATTTAATCACCTTTTCCTTCGTAGAATTCACAAAAACAATATTCCCAATATCTTCGTAGCCAGCAAATACAGAAGCTCCATTATGGCGCACCAGTTCCTCTCTAAATCCTATAATCGTCAAGTCTGCATCTTTTGATTTATCATTAATAATAGTTTTAGTTTCTGTCGTTTCTTTTTGAGGAATGACTTCAATGTTTTTAGGCGAAATAGGCAACTGTCCAGTTTCAATTAGAGCATATAATCGCTCTCGTTCTTGATCACAAGTAGCCTCTGGATAAAGGGCAATAATTTTGATGAAAGCACCATTCCATTCTTCGTGTCCTTGGATGATATAGCCTAATAAAATCATCAGATTGGCATTCTCAAAATCATCGGAAGTAATCCAGATGTGAATTTCCTTTTTAAAACCAAAACCACGTTCCGTACTCCCCAATAAGAGCAAATCAAAATCTACTGATTTGATGAGTTTAAAATTTTCGATGATCGTACCTAGTTCTTTATCTTGCAAACGAGAATACTCAAACATGATCAAGTTATTGTCTGTTCCAGAAATCCCTGGCAATTGAATAGCTTGCGCAATGGCTGTTGTATAAGACGGACTTATTAAGGTATCAATAAAGACATTACTTTTGCTTGCCTCTGCCATTTTAATCAAACGTGTTTTAGCCTCTCGTGCTTCCTTATTTTTTGCCTTAGATAAATAACCATCAATTTTGTGAATATATGTTCCAAAACCATAGGTTTGAGAAATCCATCGAAGTAGATCGAAGGCTGCAAAACGTTGAAAAGAATTTTCTGAAATACAAATAGCTGCTGGTCGCCAACTCGCCGTTTTTTCTTTTTCTGCTTTCTGCAAAAATACTTGTAAGCGTCTACTAATTTGGAAAATAACACCTTGAAAAATTAAGGCTAAGTTTTTCTTATCGGAATTATACCAATTAGCGATGATATAAAAAATGACCATCAGGGTTAATGCAAAAACAGCATAGGCTGCATTCATAAAAAACATTAAACCAAAACAGGCGATAGCACCAAAAAGCGAAATATACCAACGAGATTTAAAGGTAGGTCGATAAGAAGGATCAGCTGCAAAATGTTGTAAAAAAGAAATCAAACAAAGCGAACCATAAGTCACCATAAAAAACATAGAGATAATTTCTGCCACGAAATCAAGTTCGCCCATTACTATAAAAACGATAGCAATCGCTATAGTAATAATCGTTGCATTAAATGGCTCATCATTTTTTCCACTACCTTTAGAAAGCCAAAGATTTAATTTTAATGAGGGCAACAATTTATCTTTTGCAATCGCTTGTAACGTTCTTGGAGCAACCATCAATGAGCCTAAAGCAGAAGAAATGGTAGCCGCTGCCAAACCTATCGGAATCAACAACCAACCTTGCCAAGCAATATCTGCCATCACCAACTTATCCGTATTCGCTAAGTCCACTGGACTTGCAGATACTGCCAATTTGTAGGCAATGAAAACATAGACAATCATTCCGACCAATGTTCCTCCAAGCGTCCCTAAAGGAATAGAACGCCGTGGATTTTCTAAATCACCTGACAAACCAACTCCCGCAGTCATTCCTGTAAAGGCAGGGAAAATAATAGCAAAGACCGCAAAGAATCCTAAAGCAGAAAGGTCTTCAAAACCGCCCATATTACCGACATGTAAAAATGGATCAAAGCTATTTGTATCAGCGTAAGCAGGTTGCCCGATAAAAAAGGCAATCAATGAAATGAATAAAGTAACCACAACTGCATATAGTGCCTTTACTCCCAAGTCGGCCCCCTTCCATAATACTATCGCTGTAAGCAGCAATAAGGCAGGAATACTTATGGTTTGTTTTTGGAGTAATAACCATTTTACCTGATCAGGAAAATTATAATTTTGTAGCAAAAAATTTATCGCTGTATTAAAGGCTTCGGCAAAAGCAATAATGTAAAAAGCCACACTAATGGCTTGCGAAATATACAATGCAAAACCAATAGAAAAGCCAATAACCAATCCAAACGAACGAGAAATAATAAAATACTCGCCTCCACCTTCTACTTTCTGGTTCGTCGCTATTTCTGCAATCGCCATCGCCGTAGGAATTGTTACGGCATGACCAATGAGAATAATCGCTAGTGTACCTACAAAACCCACATTTCCGACTGCAAAGCCAAAACGTAAAAACATAACTGCTCCCAGAATCGTTGAGATTGCTGTGAAAAACACGGGGGCTGTTCCAAACTTTTTTATTGTCGTTTCTGCCATTTTCATATGTCTAATGAAAGCAAATTTAGGATTCTAAGGGAATTTTTTAGACGAAATGCTGTTATTTAAATAAAACAGACCAATTTTCTATGAAAACCTATGATAAAGAAGCCCTAAATATTTCTAACAAAAGTCCTAAATAAGCCTTACTTTTGTGGCATTATTTGTGATATTATATATTTTACTAATATTCTTATTAAAACACTAAAACGAAATTCACATTATGTATCGAACGCACAAATGTAGCGAACTCCGAATCGAACATGTCGGACAAGAAGTTACTCTAAGTGGATGGCTAGCAACTAGTCGAGATTTGGGCGGCATGACCTTTATTGACTTGCGTGACCGCTATGGTATTACTCAGTTACTTTTCAATATGGATGATGATGCTGACTTGTGTGGACGAGCACGTAAGTTGGGGCGTGAGTTTGTACTACGTATTACAGGTGTTGTATCTGAGCGTAGTAGCAAAAATCCAAACCGCCCAACGGGTGATATCGAAATTCAGGTAAAAACATTAGAAGTACTCAACGCTGCTAAAACGCCTCCGTTTACTATCGAAGAAAATACAGATGGCGGTGACGACTTGAGAATGAAATATCGTTACCTTGACTTACGTAGAGATAAGGTGCAAAAAAATATTATTTTCAGAAGCAATCTAGCTCTGGAAACAAGAAAATATTTGACAAGCCAAGATTTTGTAGAAGTAGAAACGCCTTTCTTAATCAAAAGTACACCTGAAGGTGCTAGAGATTTTGTTGTACCTAGCCGTATGAATAAAGGTCAGTTTTATGCGTTGCCACAATCGCCTCAAACTTTCAAACAAATTTTGATGGTTGGGGGTTTAGATAAGTACTTCCAAATCGTAAAATGTTTCCGTGATGAAGATTTGCGTGCAGACCGTCAGCCTGAGTTTACACAGATTGACTGCGAAATGTCTTTCGTAACACAAGAAGATATTTTGAATACTTTCGAAGGATTGACTAAGCATTTGTTTAAAGCAACTTTAGGAAAAGAACTAGGTGATTTTCCTCGTATGTTTTACGATGATGCAATGAAGCTTTATGGTTCTGACAAACCAGATCTTCGTTTTGATATGCAGTTTGTAGAACTAAACGATGTGGCTAAAGGAAAAGGCTTCGGCGTTTTTGATAGTGCCGAATTAGTGGTTGGTATTTGTGCAAAAGGACAAGCGACAGAATATTCAAATAAAGATATTAAGAAACTGACGGAATGGATGCAGCGTCCACAAATCGGTGCTAAAGGTTTGGTCTATGTCAAATTTACTGCTGATGGCGTGAAGTCTAGTGTTGGTAAATTTTATAGTGATGAAGACCTCCAAGCTTGGGGCAAATTATATGGTGCTGAAGAAGGCGATATGCTCTTGGTTCTTTCTGGTGAAACAGAAAAAACAAGAAAACGCTTGAACGAACTTCGCCTAGAAATGGGTCGCCGTATGGGCTTGATGAAAGAGGGCGATTTCAAACCGCTTTGGGTATTAGATTTTCCATTGCTAGAGTGGGATGAAGATTCGAATCGTTTTCATGCGATGCACCACCCATTCACTTCGCCTAAGAAAAATGATGTTGAACGCATGCTAAACGGTGATCACGAAACCATGAAAGCCCTGCGAGCTGATGCTTATGATTTGGTCATTAATGGTGTCGAAATTGGTGGTGGTTCTATTCGTATACACGATAGAGAGTTGCAATCTAAAAACTTTGACTTATTAGGTTTTACAAAAGAAGAAGCGGAAGCACAGTTTGGTTTCTTGCTTGGAGCTTTTGAATACGGTGCGCCTCCTCATGGTGGTATCGCTTTCGGTTTCGACCGTCTGTGTGCTGTATTGAATGGTCAAAATTCGATTCGTGACTTTATCGCTTTCCCTAAAAACAATCAAGGACGTGATATGATGATCGATGCTCCTTCTCCTATTCACGGTGAGCAATTGGAAGAACTTGGAATTGACTTGAAGAAAGAAGAAGTGGTTTAAATCTTTTTCTTTTCT
>JAHDIP010000382.1 GCA_020630735.1 Saprospiraceae bacterium
TTAGCTCATTACGATTTGTTGTTTTTTTGCTTCGAGTTGTTCTATCTCTTGTTTGACTTTTGGTACTTGCGCTTGTAGGTTTCCGACCATTCTTACTACTCTGTCTTTTACAGAATTGACATTAGCATAAGCGTTATGAATTTTTTGTTGCACGATCCAATCGGTAATCAAGTTGTCGAAGAAAATATCAGCGAAGCGACTAAAGGAATCTAATTCGAGAGAAAAATTCATTCGATCAAAATCGCTGTATACATCGCGAAGTTCATCTTCAAAACGAGTGAGTAAATGTTTTGCCTTATGCACTCTTGCTCTAGCTTTATCTATGTTGGAATGTTTTAGATGTGATTGCATACCTCGACGACCTCGGCTGGCCATATCCCAATTGCCCCAATTGCGAGCTGTTTTTAGATAGCCTGCAATTTCCTGCACAACCGTTAATGCATTTTCACCTGCTATGATCGCTTCTCTTAGTTCTCTAATGAATCGATGTTGCGCTTCGATTTCTTTGGTGATGCCCAGAAGCTGTCGACCAGCTACTGTATTTTGACGAATGAGAGATTGTTCTCGTTGCTTTACTAAGAGGTCTAATCGCTCCGCAATGCCAGTAGATTTATCTAATTTTTTTTCAAGAATATTATATTCGTATTCGAGTAGTTCCAAAGACTTTTTCGTTTCGTCAAATTTTAAAGAAGCTCTCAGGTATTCTTGTTTTTCCTTTTCGATTTGTTCCTCTTTGCTCCCCAAGGCTTTATAAAAAATCGATTTCATACTCATCTTGTTTAAGGCATCAAAATCTTCGTACTCTTGTTCCATTAACCCTGCTAACTTTTCGAGTGTGGCACGATGTTCTTCAATACGTCCATTAAGTTGAGAAAGGTGTTTGGCTACTCGTTGCGCATTTTGGTGTTCTTCTAGGGTTGCCTTGATTTCTTGCTGTATCTTATCCATGCGATGATTTATTATTTTAGATGCTCAAAATAGGGAATTCTAGATAAGTTCGCAAAAAAAAAGAATCCTAGACGGCTAGCTAGGATTCTATTGAGTGATCATTTGGGATTATTTAGGGCAACTTTAAATCTATTTAGGTAATTCTTGTAGTAGCCTTTGAGCATCAGCATTTCGAATGGCATTTGGTTCTTGGGCAATCGTTTGTAAGGTTCGTTTACAGTTGTCTAAGTTATTTTGTTTGAGATAAACAAGTGCTTGGTACCAAGTACCTTCGCCATTAAAAATCGCATTGCTTTTTTCGACCGTTTTAAAATCAGCTATTGCCAGATCAAACTTATTTGTATTCATATAACTGATACCTCGATACAAGATTACTTGAAAATCTGTAGGTTGATCTTTTAGATGAACGGTGAACAAGGGAATAGCTAGTTCATAGTCTTTAAGATTATAGAAAATTTCTGCTTGTGGTAGTATCTTATCTGTTGCACTCATTTTTGTCAATGAGATTTCTTTATGCGGTGTGTAGTCTGCGAAAACTTGTTCATGATCAAATGAACCAGATCCTATAAATTGCGAGGCAAGAATAGCGAGTAATAAAACAGCCGCTGCTGCCATAGCCCAGCGTACAATCTTTAAACTAGACTTTTTTGTTGTTGATTCGTTTGTCGTATCTGTACTTTTTGATTGGACTACAGTAGAGTGGATTCGCTTTAAGCGATCTTCCAACTGTCCATATTCATTTATACCATTCTCAAGAGCTGAGTTTAGTAAAGTCGATTGTTCATCTACTTCTTTCTTTAGTTTGGGGTCGTTTGATAAGCGTTCTTCAAACTCTTGAAGAGCTTTGCCTTCTAGTTGGTTTGATATATATAGTGTGATCAATTTTTCCATAATCTCTCGTTTTAAAAACTAGCGAAGTAATTGTTTCCATTCTGGGTTATCAGTAATGAGGATCATTAATTTCTTTTTACAATTAGAAACGGCATTTCGAGATTGTTGTGCTGTTTTGAATTCCATTTCATTGGCAATGTCTTCATGCTGCATTTTTTTATAAAAAAACAATTTAAGCAGTTTTTGACATCGACTTCCCATTCGGCTGACTAGTTGGGCAACAACGATTTTTTTTTCATTGTCAATAATATTTGTTAAAATACTCTGGCTCACTGTTTTTTCTTCAGGGCTTTCAATTTTTAGTTTGGTCTGTTTATGATGACCTCGCCACTCGTTCTTCCACCTATTATTGCAAATAGTGTACAAAATAGATTTTAGTGTAGCAGTAGCTTTGAGTTCAAACCCATCTGCTTTTATTATATGAAACAAATCTATTAGTGCAGGCTGAAAAATATCATTTGCCTCTACAGTAGTTGGAAACCCTTTTTTACCTAACCACTTTTGAATACTATCAAAATGATTTTGATATAAAAAGGTAAAGGCTTTGTCTTCTTTTCGTTGATCTCCCGACTGTAGCATCTGAATAATATCTTCGTCTGTATATGCTATCTGCATGTATTTCGTTTATTAAGAACGTCTATTAAAATAGTGTAACAGTTTTGAGTAGTTTTTTTATTTGAGACTATAAAATTAAAAAAAACTTGTTGTTATCTGTTACACTTTCGGTTGAGTTGTTCTTTAGTATTGAATATGAGGTATGTTTTGAGCATTAAAGCGGAAATTTTAGTATTTTTATAATCACCCGCAGCGTAGTTTTTAGCTAATTTACTTCCTAAATACAGCAAAACAATAATCAAATGAAAGAAATATTAATAACGGTACTTTTTTTTATAAGCTGTTGCTGTATAAATGCTCAGCGACTTGGTTTTGACCTCTCAAACGCTTCTATTGTAGATATTGGTGGAAACTATTACTGCCAAGTAGAAGTACAAATGAAAGCAAATACTGCGGGTGGAATGCATACAAGAGGAATGGTCTATTTAGATTACAATTCAAGTGCATTTGGTACAAATATTGCCCAAACAGGTTCGGTAAGTTTTCAACAAGAGGAGTTGTTAGATAGCCCTTCGTATGAGCTAGTGAATGTTACAGATAATCGAGATTCGACGATTGCGATTACTTGGGGTCCTCTGGCATTTTCAAATTTAATAGAAGTTCCTGTAAATTATCATCCACTGCTATTAGTCAACTTGCCAATTGTTGATACGTCGGAGCCAATTCATGTTTGTTTAAATGGTGGACTAATGAACGGTCAGGGATTTAAAATGGATGTTACTGGTGCAGAAGCAATATTTTTGAACCCATCTGTTTATACAAATGTATGTCAAACTGTTTTACCGACAGATTGTACAAGTCCAAGACCTTTAGGCAAAGAAATTATTAGTGGAAATGTAGTACGATTAAATTGGCTTGACATTCTTGGTGTTGAAAAATACAAAGTTCGGTACCGAGAAATTGGAACAGGAACTTGGACAGAGGTAAATGCTAATGTAAATATTCGATTCTTAAATAATTTGACTCCAAACACAGCATATGAATACAGTATAAAAACAGTCTGTGCGAGTGGTAATTCTACATGGTCGTTTAATGACTCATTTACTACATTGGGTACCGTGTGTAATTTTCCTGCTACTACATCTATTAATAACCTTACTGCAACAAGTGCAACTATAAATTGGTCGACCTTGCCTGACGATACAAAGTATAAATTTAGATACAAAGAATTTGCTCAAGGATGGTCTGATGTTTATGTAAACACAAATAGTTATACTTTAATGGGCTTGATGCCATCAACAATTCATAAATATAAAGTAAAATCAAAATGCCCTGATGGTTGGACAAATTGGTCTCCAAAATATTCATTTACTACTCCTGCAAGTTTAGTATCTGGTCAGGAGTTGAGAAAACATGATGCCAACATATCATTTCGAGTATTCCCTAATCCTGCAAAAGATAAATTAAATATTGAATCAGATATATTGATTGTGGATATTACAATCTACGATCTTAGTGGACGACTTATTCAACAAATGTTTGCAAATGATTTTAATAGCACGATGAATATTTCAACTATTGAACAAGGAATTTACTTTGCTACAACCACCTTTATAGATGGTAGCAAAGTAATTCAAAAAATTATGGTGCTTTAATTAGATTTTATGTTGATTTTTTTCATCTGTCTATATTTATTTTTCCTAACGGTCAGATGGAACCTGCCTGCGGAAGGCAGGCTTACCAAGATAAAATAGTCATTCCTTT
>JAHDIP010000383.1 GCA_020630735.1 Saprospiraceae bacterium
ATATCAAATATAAACTAAAATACAAGCCTGAATCTGGTGGTGTACCTTGGGTCGAATACATTGTCAATACAACGACAAAGGCGCTCACGGGTTTAACGCCTTCGACAACGTACAAGTACAAACTAAAAACAAAATGCTCTGGTGGCTATACTCAATGGAGTGGAATTTTCAACTTCACTACTGGTTCAAGTTCTGCAAGACTAGCACAACAATATCTTCAAACCGAGGTAGATGTACAAGTCTTCCCTAACCCTACGAGTGATTATCTGACTGTCAAAACAGAATTAGAAAATGTTGAAATGATTTCTATTCGAAGTCTATCTGGCAAGTTATTTTTTAGTAAAATAGCTCCAACTTCATTAGAGGAAGTTGATGTTCAAAACTGGCAAGCAGGTATTTATTTCCTTACGGTAAAAGAAAAGAATCAACATGTGTATACGAAATCGTTTGTAAAAACGAACTAGTCATGAAGCGAGAACCGAGAGCAGCGAAGCGGGAATTTTAATAAAAAAATCCCTTTTCCCGCATCTCTCCTCTCGGTTTTTATTTATATGCAAAATAATTAATTACACCGTTTCTTTACGGCCAAACAACTTTGGTAAAGCATCGAAGAAATGCTGGTTGTTGATAATCTCAGCTGTTTTGATGTGGAACAAGGTACAATCCTCATGTTCGACGGTATAATAGTTGCCTTGCTCTATAGACGTGGAGATGAATTTTAGAAAATCTTCTAAGCTTTTTGCTATAACATATTTATCCGTTTCTTCCGCTCCAAAATTAATCACTTGCCCTACTGTTCCTTCCGAATCTGGGTCCATATCGATACCAATATTATTACCACCAAAATCTTTACAGATCGGAATCCACTTTTTGTTGTAGTGCATTTTTTTGATATGACTTGTTGGAGTCGAACTACTAGGCATTTGTTCATTGACTTTCTCAGGCATCGACGACCAAGTATCCCATTCTTCTTCTAATTCTGCTAGAGTAGATAATTGCAAACCCAAAAACATTCCATAATATCCTTTCTCTCCATTATGGGTCAAATAAAGCATTCGTACATCTTCTGGAAAAGCTTGATTAAATTTCTTTTCCAAGCGAGCCAATTCTTCCGCTTTGGCTGGATCACCTAAAAGTGCAAGACTTCCAGGGATAATACTTTCTACTTGTGCTTTGAGTTTTTCTAGTGTTTCTTTCATTTTATATTTTTATCGATTTTATAAATGACTATTTTATAAAACGATTTTTTACATTTCTTGTTTCCTTTTCACATTAGACTTTAACCATTTATCAAAGCCATTGCCTCCGTTGGATTGTCTACCTCTACAATCAATTTATGATAGTTTTCATCTTTCAATTCGATGATAATAGCATTTTTTTTATTCACCACATCCCAAAATATTTTGTCTCCATCTAAATGATAAGTTCCTGCGGTGATGATGAATGGAACATGTGTTCCTGGTGCTCGCCAACCTTTCCAGCCATTCATTTCCGAAACATCCTGATAAGCTCTCACTATATTTTCGAGTGGAATATTCAGCTCGTTTCGAAAAGACCAAAGCTTGTGTAAACCTTTTACTTCAAAATTATAGTAGGCATCTGTTTTAGTTATTGTTACCATTTTTTTTGTTTTTTAATCGATAAAGACTTTTTTTACGACTCTTTTATGATTTGCCCCAGCTATTGACAAAAAGTAAATACCAGATGGAATATTACGTTTACTCATCGTCATTACATTCGTATGATCAAATTGTTGAGTACGAATAACTCGACCTGTATAATCAAACAATTGTACACTTGTATCTTCAAAAGTAGTGCTTGAAGAAACGAGTATGTCAGATGCTTGATTAAGCAATTCGATATCATTTTCAAGGAATGGATTGTCCGTACTGATACTTGCATCACCTTGAACATGGTAATTGGTTCGATAACTTGAAATAACTTCACCATCTCGATACTCGGTCATACACAAAGAAAAAATATAACGACCAACCGTAGTCGGAACAAACATCAAACTATTATTATCAGGATTGAAGGTGATGCCATCTACTGTCGGAAATGGATTGCTATCGTCATAGCCAGCAGCATATAGCACTTCTTCGTAGGGAGGCGGACAAGCTGGAGTTGGTGTAATACCAGTACAAGCAAACGGATCACCAGGTTGTTCAGGAATACCCAATGGTCCTGCCCCTTCAAAAGGCATACACAACTCAAAGACTAAACTATCGCCCTCTTCATCTGATTGAGGGATAGGCATTTCTATTTCCGTTCCTGGACATGAAGCAAAAGCCATTTGATCTTCGTAAAGCGGTTGAGTATTACAAAGCGTTTGTCCGAGCGCTGTAATTTCTGTCGTAATGGTTATCCCCGTGTCTAATGGATCCAAAATATTTACTATTGAACCCGACCAACAACATCGTTGATAAGAGATCGTATAGCCCATAGGTTTATAGATAAGAGATACATTGAAACGGTATCGCCCTTTTTGTACACAATAGCCTTCAAAATGTTCTGGACAATCTTCGAAAGGAGCAGCAATTACAGAATCGACACTTACAGGAGCTACTTCAATGATGTTAGCTAATTCATCTTCGGTATAAATCGCAAAAGATGCTGGCATATCAAAGGGTGCTCCACCGCCACCACAATCTCTGTACAAAATCATTTCGATTTCATACTCATTATCGCCCAAACAAGTATAGGCCATTGTACCACTAATAATGTGTTTTGCATTCAATTGTTGAACCGCTAAACAAAAGAATAAAAGGAATTGGAATTTAATTTTCATATTATAATTTACTTTTTAATCTCTAAGAAAATAGAAGTTATCTTCACAAGCATTAACCGCTTCAATTAGTTCAGCTTTATGTAGTTCGATAAATTGATTTACTAGCTGAGGAATATCATCTTTTGCTACAGGTTGAGTTTTCACATCCTCATAAAGTTTAAGAAGCTCTACTTCCTCTTTTGACAGGTCCCCTTCCCTACTTTTCATATTCAGACGAATGACTTCTTTTAGTTGGTCAGCACGCTGCTTTGCACCAACACCTTCTAAGTTTCTAATCATAGCCGTCAAATTATCTACCGACCTTGATTGTACATATGGAAGTAGTCCCATTTCTTGACTTAATTCATCGAAAGTAATTACATTACTAATAAGCGTTGGTTTGACAAAAAGCATTTGATTATCTTCAGTAACATTCGCATTACATTCCAATTCTTTAATCCGATTGTTGAGTACTTCAAGACTAACCGTTTCATCTAACTTTTCTTCCCCTGAAAATGGTGCATCTTCTTCTAACGTAATACTCGCATTATCTATCAAAACATGACCACAATAGGCTTCACTTTCTAGTGATTCATAAAAGACTTCTAGTAAGAAGAAATTATAGGATTCTTCTGCGGTAAATGTGATGATGTGTTCTTC
The DNA here is from genome assembly GCA_020630735.1 of Saprospiraceae bacterium. Taxonomy (GTDB): domain Bacteria; phylum Bacteroidota; class Bacteroidia; order Chitinophagales; family Saprospiraceae; genus JAHDIP01. The sequence goes on from JAHDIP010000383.1 coordinate 3,428, forward strand.
CCATTTTTGACTTCCTACTAATGCTGTTTCGCCAAATAACTGTTTGATGTCAAGTTTATTATTTCCTCCCCATATTTTTAATCGAGCTGGGATCGTATAATTTGCCTGTTGCCCCGTCAATCGACTATGACTAATATATCTATCTGATCGTGCAAGCTGTGCTTTAAACACGTAGGTTTTTCCTGCTTGCAAAGGCTGTTTTAATTCTTGTCCTATAGACTCCCAAGTATCATTGTCACGAGTCACCATTCCTAGATAAGTCCTCCCTTCATAGGCTGACTTGGTAATCCCAAAAGCCCCTGATGGATGTGTATCTGGTGGGGTTTCGCCAAATCGGTCACAATTAACCCAAGCCTCTGGCACTTGTCCAGGTTTTGGAATTCCTTCAAAAGAAGGATTGTACAAATAAGCATCTTCTTGTGCTACTAAAGAAAAATTGACTAAAAGGAAAAGGGCTAGTATTAATTGTTTCATGCTTCATGTTTTTAGCAATTCAAATATATTATTTTTTCATGACTTTGTCTATACAGTCGCTTAAAGTATAAAAAGGTTACAGGGTTCAACGCTACTTTTAACAAACTTTAACAAAAAACACTTATCGCTTTGATCATTTCTGTTTTAAAGAGTTCAATAAAATGCTCCATAAGCCCGTCCATATCGTCTTTACTATTAGGTTCCGTTTCGATGTTTTCATAAAGTTTCAATAGCTTTGCCTCATCTGCT
>JAHDIP010000080.1 GCA_020630735.1 Saprospiraceae bacterium
TAAGTATTTTATTTCATATAATCTTGCAACTTAAGCGCCAGGCCTTTGTCGCCTTTTATTTTTATTTTACCTGTCATAATAGCCATCATAGGATTAAGCTTACCAGCTTTTAATTTTTCAAAAGTAGCTTCTTTCATTTTGATGACACAGTCCGCTTCATTATCATCATTAGTTACGACAGCTACATCACCTGTAGCATCGATGTGAATACAGCCGTCTTCGAATTCAAATTTTATTTTTTTACCAATAGGATCAGAATTTTCAGCAATCGTTCTGATTTCTTCCGTTAAAGATTGTAAACTCATTAATAATGCTTTTCGTGAATAATGGAAACAAATATAATGGATTTATCGCCAAAGAAGAAGCTTAAAAAGTAGTAGTTTTACAAAAAACTAGTATTTTTAGATTTTACATGTTTTTTCCCAACAAAAATAATTCAATAGTATTATGGTTCAAATACCTAGTTTGATTTTAAAGCAATTGTATACTTTTGGTAGTTTGAAAAATACAGACGAAGGCGTAGAGTTTGCCCTTAAAAATAGACTCAGCGATGCTCAAATACATACTCTTCATGCTGTTTCTTTAGCTGGAAAAGAAATACCACTAGATAATATCTCTATTGACTTGGGAGATGATACTAGCTTGTCGCATCAACAAATAAGTGCGGAGAATTTTATCGACTTTCCCCTTAAAAAAACCTTAATCATAAAATGTAAAACACAAAGTTTACCCGAGGGAAAGCATTCTATCAGTATTCGTTTTTCTGCGAATCCTTTTGGAGAGCTAACCCTAAATGTTGAAGGAGCAATTTCTAAAGTTGATGAAGATCGAATAAAAATACCTAGAGATGATGCGGATGATTATAGCGAAGCTGCGATTGAACAACGCCAACAATTTCTTGAAAAATACGCAGGTATAAAGTTGAATCACCTTAAACGTTATTCTTTTGATCCACAAACATTAACTGGAAACTGTGAACATTTTATAGGTGCCGCTCAAATTCCGATAGGAGTAGCAGGGCCAGTTTTGATAAATGGAGAACATGCTAAAGGCGAGTTTTTGGTACCATTGGCTACTACAGAAGGTACTCTAGTTGCTTCTTATAATCGAGGTATAAAAGTATTGAATCTTTGTGGAGGTGCGAAGTGTACCATTGTGCGTGATGCGATGCAGCGTGCTCCCGTTTTTGTTTTCGAAGATGCTAGAGCTGCACGAGATTTTGTAGACTGGACTAAGGCAAATTTTAAAAAAATTGCAGAAGAAGCAGAAGCAACATCAAGTGTTGCTCGGCTACAATATATTGATCCTTATTTGTCGAATAAGTTTGCTTACCTACGATTCAATTATTCTACAGGCGATGCTGCTGGACAGAATATGGTAGGGCGAGCAACGTTCGCTGCTTGTAGTTGGATACTAGACAGCTATAGGGATAATCCAATCAAACACTTTTATCTAGAATCAAATTTTGCGACAGATAAAAAAGCGTCTCAAGTAAATATCATGCGTACGAGAGGGAAACGAGTGACGGCCGAAGTGACCTTAAAGCGAGATGTATTATTACAACACATGAGAGTGGAACCTAAGAGTTTGGCTTACCATGCTGGCGTGTCAAATGTAGGCTCTATTCTTTCTGGTGCTAATAATAATGGACTGCATTCTGCAAATGCGATTACAGCAATGTTTATTGCGACGGGGCAAGATGTAGCGAATGTGTCAGAGTCTTCTGCTGGAATAATTTACACAGAACTGTTAGATAATGGAGATATGTACTTATCCATCACAATACCTTCATTGATTGTTGCAAGTTATGGAGGCGGAACGGGCTTGGCTACTCAACGTGAATGCCTCGATATGCTCGGTTGTGTAGGTAAAGGTAAAGTAAATAAGTTGGCTGAAATTATTGCTGGAGTGGTATTGGCTGGAGAAATTTCCTTGGCTTCTGCTATCTCATCTTCCGATTGGGTATCGAGTCATGAGGAGTATGGTCGGAATAGATAGGTGGAGATCGCTTCGCTTTTAGAAGTCAGACTATTTCAGCAAGCTGAAATGGACAGAGGTCAGATCACGTTTGTCGTGAATCTGACCTCTGTTAGTATAAGCCTCGCTTAGACATTTTGACTTCTAAAAGCGAAGCGATTTTTTAGTTCTTATTCTTCCAATCTCTTCAAGCAGTTCTTAATATAGGATAGAAAAATTCATCAAATTTATCTCGTTGAAATCTTCGCCATTGGCCTTCAGGTTGAGCTAGTCGATCAGCAATACATAATAAGGTAATCGGATTGTGACCTAGCCCTGAATGACTACCACGTACTTGTACATTTTGAGTAGTTGGTCCCTCTTCGGCTTCCATGCAATACTCCCAAGAAACGACGCCATCACCTTTTGAAAAGATAGCTGTAGCAGGAACAGGCGGAGGTGTTAGAATATCGGCTAACAAGTCATCGTCTAAATCTTCTACCGACTTTCCAGAGACAAATTCATAAAGCCATTTGATATTATTATCTTGTTTGATACCTGCAAATGGCGAACCTAGCGTAATAACTTGACGAACGTATTTAGGTTGTAGTCGAGCTAATTCACGAGCATATACACCGCCCAAGCTCCAACCAATAATACTAATTTTTTGATTATGTTCTTTATATAACTTTTCGAGTTTTTCTTCAAGTTGGACAACATAATTATAGTCGCCTAAGTTTCGACCAAGCCCCCACGGAAGGGCTTTATAGCCGAGCATACTCAAAAAACTTCTAAGAGGTTTTGTAGAAAAATCGCTCGTAAAAAGTCCTGGCAATACCAGAACGGGATGCCCGTCTCCTTTTTTTGCTTTTTTCAATTGGGATTGACTTAACATGTATAAGCCATACTCAAAAACGGCTCTTCCTCCTTCTGACAATAATAAAAATACAGAAGGCTTCTTTATCTTTCCTGTAGCATCAGCCATAGCGTTTTGTGTTTAAAATGATCAATTAATTCAAGTAATTTTTAGTATCGCAACGAATTATCTTTTACCGTTCGCCTGCGTGTCACTGTTTTCGTCTTAGCTTTTGTATTACTTGTTGTCTTTCCGTTCTTAGTAGTTTTCCCAGTTTTTAATAATTCAATAGCGGCATTCCGTAGAGCTTCGGTTGCAAACATAGGACTCGTACCTATGATCTTTGTATTCCGAGCTTTGAGGTTAAAAAAGTATTTGCCACTTCTTGATTTTTTTAGCTCGTAGTATTTATCAATACCTGCATGTTTTTTTACAGAATTAATTCCGTTTTCGCAGTTTGATTTTCTACTATATCCTTCGCTATTAAGAATGGTTTGATCGCCATTCTTAAAGTGGAAGTAAAATTCTTTATTTTTTTCACTTCTCCAATATCCATGATGTAAGTTGTTGAAGGTTCCTTTTTTGAGATAAGTGTGTTGACCATTTACGGTCTTACCATTGGATGTTTTTTTAGCAACAGTAGTTATTTTTGTTCCTCTAGTAGCAGCTGATTTTCTTGGAGTTATTGTTGGTTTTGTTCTCCTTTTTGGAGTTGCTTCAGAAACCTTAGTTTTTGCTATTTTCGGAGCAGTTGTTTTTTTAGCTGCTGGTTTTATAGCTGTCTTTTTCGAAACTGCTTTAGTGACCTTAGGTTTCGCTATTTTTGTAGCAGTTGTTTTTTTAGCTACTGGTTTAGTAGTTGCCTTTTTAGGAGCTACTTTAGCGATCTTAGGTTTTACTACTTTCGGAGCAGTTTTTTTAGCCGTCGCTTTTTTATCAACCGTTTTCTTCTTCTTAGCAGCTTTCTTTGCAAGCTTTGCGGCTTTTTTTTCTTTTTCAGCGGCATCTTTTTCTAATAATTCCTCTAATTCATGAAGAGATTGTCTAATATATTGAGCAAATTTGCTGACATCAGGCATAATTTCTTCTGTAGAAGTAGCACATATAGAAAGTACCCCAGCATAGCTAAATACTACAATCATCAGTCCAACTCCATCGAAAGTAATTCCTAAACCATAATGATTGATAATACGTGCTCCGTTCAGGTACAAGGGCATAGGTGGCCCAGGAACATTCGTAATGACGACATTAAAGAAGGGTCTGTGCAGTTTAGAAATACTCATTCTAGTATATAGACGACCTGCTAATGCAGCTACCTCTGAAGGAATAAACTCCATTATTTCGTCTACACTATTTGCCTTACCATATAGTTTAGATCCTGTGGCATTTTCACGGATCTTTTTTACTCGTTTTATTGGGTCGGCAATGTTTGTAGCTAAGCCAACTAACATTGCTGAAATTCGATTACCCATGTCGCCTTTTTCATCTTTAGATCGAACAGAAATGGGCGCCATTGCCACTAGTGGTTTTCTAGGCAATTTTTTTCTTTCTTTCAAGTATCGTCGGAGCGCACCAGAGCATATAGCCAAAACAACATCATTGACCTTACCATTAATCAAGTTTTTTACTTTTTTGATTTGGCTTAATGGAATATCTACGGCACCAAAGGTTTTATTGGCAGAAACGGGGACGTTTAATATTGAATCTGGGGCAGTCATAGGCATCGGAGGAGGAGGAGCCAATGTAGCTGCTGCTTCTTTAGCGATGTCTAAAAATTTTCCTGCTGTGTTTGCTAAAAACTTCATGAGTTTAACTGGCGTATTTCCAGCTACTCCTTTATATCCTTTCTTGATAATTTCTAGGGTCGTAGGAATCGATTGAGGTTTCCATTCTTTTTTAGGTGAAGGAACATCTCTAGGCTGTACTGTCCAATCGAATATAGCAACCATCATTTCAGCTCCAGACATACCATCTATATTGGCATGGTGTACTTGTACTACTACGGCAAATGAATTTGGAGGAATACCCTCTAAGCCTTCTAAGCCAGTGATAAAGGTAAGTTTCCAAAGTGGGCGATTCCGATCAAGTGGATAATTATATATCTGTGCAGCTAATTTTGCAAGACCACGCATATTACTAGGCTTGGGTAATGCTACGTGAAACATATGTGCATCAAGATTGAAATCAGGATCTTCAATCCAAAATGGTTTTACAGAATCTAAAGGTGCCTCTATAAGGCGTCTTCTGAATACTTTTGATAAATGAAGGCGACTGCGAATCATTTCCTTCATGGCATCAAAGTCAAATGTTTGTTTCGGATCATCAAAGGAAGCTATATATATAGCGCCAATGTGCATTGGAGTTTTGGGCGATTCGATGTGTAAAAAAAATGCATCTTGGGCTGATAACTGCTGCATGAATATAGTTAGACTTTTATTTTTTTAAAACGATATTTTGTTTTCGGTAAAAATAACGAATAATGTTTTTAAAATATGGTTTTTTGTCGCTATTAAAGTTTGCATATGTAAGTTAGTAAAATTTCTACAAAAAAAGCCCATATACCGAATGGCATATAGGCTTTTTATATCTTTTATCGGAAAATATAACCTTAAACAGTTACTTTTCTACGTCTTGTTACTGTTCTTTTAGCAGTAGTTGCCGCTTTCTTTGCAGTAGCGGTAGCTTTTTTAGCTGTAGCAGTAGCTTTCTTTGCAGTAGCGGTAGCTTTTTTAGCTGTAGCAGTAGCTTTCTTTGCAGTTTTTCTTACTGCCTTTTTAGCTGTTGCTTTAACACCTGCTGGCTTCTTTTTCTTAATATCTAGTTCTTTCGTTAATAAACCAACTTTGATTTCTAAAGACTTGATACGCTTTTCTAAGCTAGCAGTCTTTGAGAAAGGTAAGTTAGGCATGTCTGGCATTTCAGTTGGAATGTTGAATTTCTCAACTGCAAGGCTTACCATTGTGTTTAATCTTTCTTCAAACTCTTCTCTCTTTTCGTTTACTGATTTTTCAAGGTCAGTAACGATTTTCTTTCCTTCTTTTTCAGAGATTTCACCTTTTTGGATTAACTCTAAAACTGATTTTTGTACGGAGTCAGATGCAGTAGTTACGAAACCAACACCTGTGTAAAGAATTTTTCTGAATAAATCTTCCATTATGAATTTTTTTTGCGTATTGAAACAATTAAGAATTGTCAGTTTAACTAATTGACGATGCAAAGATATGGGTATTTTTTTGTGTATTCCAACTTGATTTTGCATTTTTAGATAAAAAATAATTTATGGCTATTTAAAAATAAATTTTATAAAATATTTAAGATTAAAAATAAATTTTATAAAATATTGGATTAAAAATAAATTTAAGATAAAATCAAGTTAAACGTTGTTTTTCTTGTTTTTTTGTGACTTTTTTAATCAGAAAGACATAATGCGAATTTTGTGATATCGGTTCTGGTAGTTTGTGGAAACCCTATTTTTAAAAGGTTTTAGGGCGATTATTTGTAAAAAAAGCAAATGTGCAAAATAAAAGTTGGATACTGTTGTTGATGAAAAAAAGTTTGAAAGACGTGTATTTTTACTTTTTACTAAAAAAACAACTTTTTTGATCTTTTGAAAATTTGACAGTTAAAATGCCCAAAAAGATGATTTGATCATTAGAAAGGAGTCTAAAATAAGAGGAGATTTATTTTTATTGAGCATTTTTTATAGATTTTGAGTTAGTTTTTGAATATCAAAATACGGTCCTAAGAGAATTTGTTAGGACCATATTTTGAATGCATTGATGTACATTAGAGTTTCTGCCCAAGCACTTAAACTCTAGTATTTAACAAATTTTAATCGTTCGTTCATAGTAAGATCACTTTTCCAATGAATAAAATATAATCCATTTGGAAGATGACTAGCATTTATCGTTTGAGTATTCAGACCCTCGTGCAGTTGTACATCTTCTTGTAAGAGGACTTTTCCATTTAGATCTATTAATTCTATAGAGGTATTAGTGTTTTGGTTGGAGTAAATTTCTACAAAACACTCTTCTTGTACGGGGTTGGGGTAAATTCTATTAATGAGGACTCTTGTTTCTTTCATGTCGTTAGTTTGTTTTCTAGTATGTGTTGGATAAATTGGATTTTCTTTTTCTGTATCTGTTGTTATTATGAATGGGGCTAATTCGCTGCAAGCTACTTCTAGTATAAAAGGTAGGGCAACACCATCTGGTTTTAACTTCCAATTACCACTCGGAAGTAATACACCAAAATCTTTTGATGAAGTATTAGCAGAAACTAAATTATTGTAACCTGCTGTAGGATTATAAATATCACCGACCCAACTAAAGGAGTCTTCGTTTTGCGAATCACTTAATCCGATATAAGTAGCACCATCAATAGCAGTACGGAGGAAATAGTTTTCCCCAGCATCCTGAATAGAGGCTAGATGGACAGCAGCCGTATACATCGTATTTAATTCTTGGGCAATATCATTTGCTTCTGTCCAAGTTAAGTCATTGTTCGAAAGGAAATAAGCATTAGCGTTATATGTACCAATAGAAGAGAATCCATCTAATTCATTGGGGCAACCATCTCTTGTAACGTTCACTTGGAAGCTACAGGAATCGACTAATCCGCAAGAGGTATAAAAATTATGGAGAACAGTCGTACTACCAACAGGGAACATAGCACCATTAGGAGCACCACTTATTTGATAAATATCTATATAATCACCCAAAGGACAAACCAAGGTAGCAGTAATAGAATCCCAACTTACAGTTGTACTATCTTGATCTAAAGGAATCGTAACATGAATATCATCTGGGCAAGTGAAATCAAATTCGTATATTAAATTGAAGATTAGCTCATCAGAATTATTGCTTATGTCTTCATCAATCATATGTGGGCTGCTAATAGCTAAATCAGCTGTAAAACTAGTGGGGAAATAACCATCAAAGTCAAAATCAAAATCAATTACTATCGAAGTAGATTGCCCTGCTTCTAAAAAAGGGATTTCCCAAAACTTATCTCCGTCATTTCTCAATAAGAAATATCCAAGCTCTGGGCTACTGATCTCGTAATTTTGATACCAGTAAAAAGGGATATGACTTCTTAAGTTATAAGCATCTTCAGGACCATTATTTGTTATCGTTACTGTAAAGCTAAAGATACCTTCTCCGTCATATTCTGTATTATCTGTTTCTAAATCAATTTGTAAGTCTGACGTATGTTTTTTACAAAAGAAGTCAACAGGATAAGTGACATCATTATCTAAACTAGGTACCATTCCACCATAAACATACTCCGCAAAAGATAAATAGAAGTCACCATAGTAAGAAGAGTAAGTTGAAAACCCAGGAAAGATGAAACCTTCATGTATAAATATGGATAAGCTTACAGTAGTCGATTCATTAATGTCTAATGGAGGCACTAAGGTCTGTCCAGCACGTGGATTAACAGAAGGACCAGTATAAGTACCTGAATTACGGTACATAGAAATATATTGCTCTTCCGAAGGAGCTTCCCCATTATTGGTAATCGTAATTTCGTAGTGTAAAGAATCACCTTCTTGAGGAAAATTATTCGGACAAGATATATCTGTTACTTCCAATAAGGGGTGTGGTAAATTGCTACAAGCCACTTCTATAAGAAAAGGTAAGGCAACACCATCGGGTTTTAGTTTCCAATTGCCACTAGGTAATAAGACACCATAATCTTTTGATGGAGTATTATCTTCTATTAAGTTATTATAGTCATTTGCAAAAGCATTATCATTATTTCCATACCATCTAAAAGTATTTTCGACTTGCCAATCGGACAAACCAATAAAAGTAGCTCCATCAATTGCTGATCGAAGGAAATAGTTTTCTTCAGCACTATGGATAGAAGCCAAGTGAATATCAGGTGTATAAGTTGTATCTAAGGTATGGGATAGATCACTTGCTTCTTCCCAAGTCATTGACTCATCAGACAGAAAGTAAGAGTGTGCATCATATTCTCCTATTAAGGTAAAGCCGTCAATCTCTAGCGGGCAATCATTTTGAGTGACATTTACATAGAAAACACAAGTATTAGTTGCTCCACATGTATTAAAAAACTCATATAAAATTTCAGTAGTTCCTAATGGGAAAAATTCACCACTTGAAGGACCGTTGGATTGAACAACTGCATAATTACCACTAGGACAATCTGTTGATGTGTTTGAATAGGTGAGATGCTCCCAGAAAACGATTGCACCATCTTCATTAGAAGGTATCGTTATATTAATATCCTCAGGGCAGTCATATTCAAAGGTAGTATATATAGTAAAGCTTTGTTCATCTATATTATTGGTGTCGTCTGTATCAATTAAGTGTTCACTAGATATTGAAATTTCTGTTGTATAGTCATTAGGGATATAACCATCAAAAACGAAACTTACAGATATTGAGGTAGATTGATTTGCTTCCAAAACGGGGATTTCCCAAGTTTTACCAGATGTACCGCTGCCATAGCTTGTTAATGTCCCAAGTTCTGGATTACTTATTAGTAAAGGATTATCATAGAAATCAGGGATTCTACTTTCTACATTATAAGCTGTCTCAGGGCCATTATTCCTAAGTGTGACGGTATAGCTTATGATTCCTTCAGGGGTATAAACTGGACTATCTGTTTGTATGTCAATTTGTAAATCCGTAGTATATTTTTTACAATAAAAATCAATATCGTATGCTATGCGAGGAGTTGTTGCTCCAACTACATATCCTGCAAATAGATATTCATCAAAGGATAGATAAAAGTTACCATAAAATACTGATACAAACCCAGAGGTTGGAAGATAAAAAGGTTCTGTAAGTGTGATCGTTATGCTCACAGTTGTAGATTCACCAACAGCTAAAGGAGGCACTGTGGTATTTCCAAAAAGTTGATCATAATGAGGTCCATCAAAGCTATAATCACGATACAAGCCAAGATATCGTTCTTTGGAAGGAGCTTCTCCATTATTGGTAATGGTAATGTCGTAAGTAAGCGTACTACCAGGTATTGGAAAATTTGTTGGACAGGCTACGTCCGTTACTTCTAATAATGGTTGAGGTAGATTGCTGCAAGCGACTTCTAGAAGGAAAGGCAAAGCGACACCATCAGGTTTTAACTTCCAATCGCCGCTAGGTAATAATGCGCCATAATCTTTTGATGGAGTATTTTCTCCAACTAAGTTGTTGTAGCCATATACGTAAGGGATATCATTATTACCAAACCACCTTAATGTGTTTTCGCTTTGCCAATCTGATAAACCCGTAAAGGTCGCTCCGTCTATATTAGATCGTAGGAAGTAGTTTTCTTCAGCACTATGTATCGAAGCTAAGTAAACACCAGGTGTATATGTATCATCCAAGGTATTGGTGAGGTCATAGGCTTCTTCCCAAGTCAAAGGATCATTAGACAAGAAATAAGAACGTGCGTCATGTTCTCCAATGAAGGTAAAACCGTCAATCTCAAGCGGACATTCACTTTGGATGACATTGACTTGGAAACTACAGGAATCACTTGTTATACAGGCATTATAAAGTTTATAAGAAACGGTTGTACTACCAACAGGAAACATGCCTCCATTAGGAGAACCACTTTCTTGAATAATAGAAAAGTAGTTATTAATTGGGCAATCTACTGAAGCCATGATAGAATCCCAACTTACGGTTGTACTATCCTGTCCAGCGGGGATAGTTATTGTAATATCATCTGGACAGGTATAGTCAAATTCGTATATTAAATCGAAGTCAAGAGCATCGGTATTATTCGTAGTATCTGTATCAATTAGATGTTGGCTACTAACTGTTATTTCTTGAGTGTAATTAGCAGGTAAATAGACTAAAAAATCGATATCAATTACTATTGATGATGTTTGTCCCACTTCTAAGATCGGAATTTCCCAAATTGGATAGGAATCCGCTATATTGTTACGTAATAACTGTCCAAGTTCTAGACCACTAATCTGGAAATCATAATAACTATAAATATAGAATAAAGGAAGAGTAGATCTGATGTTATAAGCTGTTTCAGGTCCATTATTGGTGAGGGTTAGAGTATAATTAATCATGCCCTCTCCATCGTATTCAGTGTTATCTGTTTGAAGGTCAATTTCTAAGTCAGTTGTGTATTTTTTACAATAAAAATCAACAGGATAGGTGGTTTCATTATTTAAAGTAGGCACCGGTCCTCCTGCAGAGATATATTCAGCAAAAGATAAATAGAAGTCACGATGAAAAGAAGATCCATAGGTGAAAGGGGGAAAGTAGAATAAAAGTTCACTGAGATAAATAGTTATGTTTACTGTAGTCGATTCATTGATGTCTAATGGAGGTACTATTGTACTTCCATAAAGTTTATCAACATATGGAATATCATAATTCCCTTGATCACGATACATACCGATAAATTGTTCTTCCGAAGGAGCTTCTCCATTATTCGTAACCGTAACTTCATAGAATAAAGAATCACCTATTTGGGGAAAATTATCAGGGCAAGATATATTTGTTACTTCTAGTAATGGTTGAGGCAAATTACTACAGGCTACTTCTATAAGAAAAGGTAAGGAGGTGTTACTATTTGCTACTTGCCAAGAACCAAATGGTGATAATGTACCATAATCTTTTGCTTTGGTATTTTCTCCGAATAATCTATTATAGGTATTTACACTAGGATTATCATTATTTCCATACCATCTAAAATTATTTTCGACTTGCCAATCGGACAAACCAATAAAAGTAGCTCCATCAATTGCTGATCGAAGGAAATAGTTTTCTTCAGCACTATGGATAGAAGCCAAGTGAATATCAGGTGTATAAGTTGTATCTAAGGTATGGGATAGATCACTTGCTTCTTCCCAAGTCAATGGTTCGTTAGATAAGAAATAAGAATGGGCATCATGTTCTCCTATTAAAGTAAAGCCGTCTAGCTCTAGTGGGCATTCGTCTGTGTTTTGAGCAAATAAAGAAGAGAGCAAAAAGCTAAGTAATAAACAGGTGATTTGCGATTTTAGATTCATAGTAATAAACTTTTAGGATTGTATTTATTTGTTTCTGTATACAAGATAAGGGGGAGTACTGTAAAAGCGTAAGTACAATTTTTTGATATTTCCAATCAAAAAAAAGAGATAAAAACCTGTAAGTGATTGATTAATATAAGGTTGGTTTTTTTTTTATCAATAATAATGACTAAGCATTATCTAGTTTTCCAATCGTCTTTAGTGATTCTATAGTAATAAAGAGGACCAGTACCGACATCAAATTGCTTGATAAGCTGCATACCTACTTTTCGGAGTACCTTATTAGAATCAGTATTTTGGATGTGAGCTAGGGCACTAATTTCGTCAAGCTGCATTTTCTTAAAACCATATTCGAGGGAAGCGATAGCTGATTCGGTAGCAAAGCCTTTTCCCCAATATTTACGGAGAAGGCGATAGCCCAAGTCGTAGTATTTATTTTGTTGATCGAAAAGAAGGGTTTCATATTTTAGTCCTGTCCAGCCAACTACATTATTTGTTGCTTTTTCAATAATGATCCAGCGACCGATACCATTTGTCTCATATTGTACTTGTACTTGCAAGATCATTCTACGAATGGTTTCAATATCGTGGATGGTATTATTTCCCAAATAACGATGTACTTCAGGATCAGAATCTAAAGCAAGTAGGGCTTCATCATCTTCCAATCTAAATTCTCGAAGGATGAGCCGTTCGGTTTCAATATGAAATGTCAAAGGCATTAGAGTTTATGTCAAAATAGTTTTATGAGAGAAAAAATAGGGTTTTATTTTCCAATTGAGGCACGCACGGAACCTAATAGCCTTAGCTATTAAGGTGAGTACGAAACGAAAAGTGGGAAAGAAAGACCATTTTTTAGCCATACGAAATTATTTGACATAAACTCTTTAAATTTGGATATTATTATAAAATGCTTTTTCCGTTAACTTTGACCAATCGCCTGCTTGCTTTCTGAATTTATCGTAAGACTCATACACCTTTTTACTAAACGGATCAGCGCTGGTAATATCACTAATGCTTTGTTCTGTAAATTCTCTTAGTTGCGTGAGGACTTCTTCAGGATAAAAACGAATGTCTACTTTTTCTTCATTAATCAACTTAGCAAGATAGATCGTATTCTTTGCTTCAAATTCAGATAGCATCCAGATGTTTAAGCGCATCGCTGCAGTTTGTAAAATCGCTTGAAGATCTTTTGGTAATTTTTCATAACGTTCTTTATTCATGAAAAACTCTAGAGCCGTTCCTGTTTCGTGCCAACCAGGTGAGTAGTAATATTTAGCGATCTGATAAAAACCCATTTTGTGATCGTGGTAAGGACCAATCCATTCGGTAGCATCAATGATACCTCGTTCAAGCCCAGTATAGATTTCGCCACCAGCTAGAAGCACAGGAGAGCCACCAGCTTTCTCCAATACCTTACCACCCAGACCAGGAATACGCATCTTTAATCCTTTGAGATCAGCAATACTATTGATCTCTTTATTGAACCAGCCGCCCATCTGTACACCTGTATTGCCACCAAGCATCGGTACAAGATTATATTGACCATATAGTTCTTTCCATAATTCAATACCACCACCAGAAATAATCCAAGCATTAAGCTGCTGTGCATTCATACCAAAAGGGACTGAGGCAAAAAACTGAGATGCAGGCGCTTTGCCAGCCCAATAGTAAGCTGCACCACTTCCGATATCGGCCGCACCACTCCTTACAGCGTCAAATGCTTGAAGTGGTGGAACTAATTCTCCGCCACCATATACTTTTATCTCCAATCGTCCACCAGACATTTCTTTCACCCATTCTGCAAATAAATTACACCCTTCGCCTAGTACTGGAAAGTTGGGTGGCCAAGTCGTCACCATTTTCCATTGATACTTCTTATTGGTGATGACATTAGGCGAAGAGGATTGTTGCGCAAAATTATCAGCTCCACACGAACGTATGACAAATGGTAGAGATATAGTGCCTAAAGCAACACCTTTGATGAAATTTTTTCTGCTTAGCGGTTTCATAAATGTCTTTTTTGATGATTAAAAACCAGTGTGGAAGATAAAGATTTGTAAAGCTACTACAAAGACAAACATCTTTTTATTCATCATGTTATCACTAAAAACTAGTAAAACCAGTAGTTATTATAGAAAAAGTATATGGTATAGCTTTTGCGAGTATAAAAGTACATTTCTTTTTAAAAGTCCCAGTTTTAAAGCCTTTCGGGACATAGACAAATTCCTTATACAATAATTACTGATTTTGGGGTATGCGCGGTGTCGTATTTTGTACTAATTTTGTTACTGTAATTAAGATGATAAACAACCAAACTTACATTTCATCTGAATACGGCTAAGAAACAAATACAATTTAGATATTAACCAAAAACCGACATACACACTAAGACAAAAAACAAAAACTAGACAAAAGCAATTAAGTAGCCCTTTTACCTTTTTACCTTTTACTACCTACATATAAAAAACACTCTTCATTTTTTTGCTTTCCAAAACAAACTATCCATTTCAAACACTCTTTTTGCACCTTTAAAAATTTAGGCTCTAAAGTCTTATGCTATTTATTTAGTTCATCACTATTGTTGACATGTTCAGCAGATAGCTAACAGCGTATTGCTTAAGAGCAAAGGGAACCGATTTTTCATAAACTTATTGAATCATACAATTATACAAAAACTTAAATCCCATGAGAATTTTTTACACCTTGATGCTCGTGCTTTCTTGCACCATCTTTATACAGGCGCAGTCAGTTTGGAATGGAAGTGTAAGCTCCGACTGGACAGACGCCAATAACTGGACGATGGGTTTACCTGTCTTTGGTGGGACGGCAACTATTCCTTCTGGGTTGGCCGTTTATCCAGTTATAAGTTCACCTATCTCTGTTGGTTATGACATTGATAACTTTGGTACAATCACCAACAATTCAACAATCTCCACAAATGGTACGATTAATAATAACGGTACGATTATCAATGATGGAGGTTTAATTCAAAGTACTGGTACTGGTTTTATTTATAATGGTGCTACTGGTGTGTTTTCAAACACTTCAGGCAGTACTATTTCTAATTTTGCTTCTATCGTAAATGATGGAACCGTTTCCAATTCTGGTACTATTCAAAATTTTGTAACAGTTGATAATAATGCTATACTATTGAACATAGCAGGAAGTTTATTGACTAATAACCCTGGTGCTGTAATCAATAATAATGCTGATGCTACGATTGAAAATGCAGGCGCTATTGATAACAATACTTTATTGAATAACTACGGTACGATTAATAATGTTACAGGCGGGTTTTTCAATAACAACTCCGTAGGTACTATTAATAATTTTGGTACGATATTTAACGAAGCGTATTTCGTAAATAATAACTTAATCGTTAATACGGGAACAATTACCAATGCTTTAAATTTTGATAATGATGGTACAATTGAAAATGATGGTGCTATTGAAAATTTAGCATGTGCTATATTTAAGCATATTGAGACATCATCAATTGATGGAAATTTTGTAAACAATGGAACACTTTATATTTTAAACGGTGGTCCAGTTAATATTACTGCTGGAAATGGTATTGTTTTAAATACCTTAAATGATTTTCCACTTCCTACTGCTTCTTGTCAAGATGCAACAATCTATTTAGATGCTGCTGGTAATGCGACTATAGCGGTTGCAGATATTGATGCGGGTAGTTCTGCTGATTATTGTGGGATCGAAAGTATTGTAGCAAGTCAAACAACGTTTGATTGCAGCCATATTGGAGCAAATACAGTACAACTTACTATAACAGATTTAGCTGGTTTTACAGCTGCTTGTTTTGCAACCGTAACAGTAATTGATAATACTGCTCCTATTGTAAATTGTCAAGGAGATATTGCTATTACATTAAACCCAGGTGAATGTGATGTAGTTGTAAACTACGATATCCCAACGGCTTCTGACAATTGTGGCGCTACCGTTACTCAAACAGATAATACAGGACTTACTGCTGGTGATGTTTTCCCAATTGGAACAACAACACTTATTTATAGCATCACCGATGTTGCTGGAAATAGTTCACTTTGTGAAATTGACGTAACTGTAAATCCTTTTGCAGATCCTACTTCTACCTTAGTTTGTAACGATAATATCAATGTATCATTAGATCATACTTGTACAGCAATTATTACTGCTGAAACAGTTTTAGAAGGTGGTCCTTACGGATGTTACGATGACTATATTGTAAATATTGATGGTACAGGTTCAAACACAATCAATGGAGATTACATTGGTCAGACAGTAGAATATGTAGTAACTGATCCTAATGGGTTTACTTGTTGGGGAGAGTTACATATTGAAGACAAAGTAGCGCCTCAAATTATCTGCCAAGATGTTACTATTCACTGTAATGGTGACAGCGATCCTTCTGTAATTGGTTTTCCAATAGGTGCAGACAACTGTGGAATTATTGACTACGATTATACAGACAACTATATTGAATTAGATTGTCAAGATTATATTGGTTTAACGGCAACAGCAAAAATTGAGCGTTCTTGGGTAATTACAGATGACCAAGGTTACGCAGCTTCTTGTGTTCAAGATATTTATTTTATCAAACCAGCTATTACAGATATTGCTTTACCAGGTAACTTAGATAATATTTCTAATTCTGCTCTAGATTGTAATGATGATGCAAGTAACCTTACATTAACAGGTCAACCAACTTTTAATGGTCAAGCACTTGAAGACGGAGATCTTTGTGGTATTGGTGTTACTTCTACAGATCAAGTTCTTAATGACTGTGGTGGAGGTTCTAAAATATTCCGTAACTGGGCATTAGTAGATTGGTGTACAGGTGAAATAGTAAACCATATTCAAATCATCAAATTACTAGACACAACTGCACCAACAATTGCTTGTCCTGCAGATGTAACAGTTAGTACAGGTCAAAATTCTTGTACAGGTTCTGCTATCTTAAATGCAGCTACCATCAGTGATGATTGTTCAGCTATTACTGTTGAAATTCAAACACCACTTGGTACGATCAATGGTAACGGAGGTGTATTAGCAGATGCTCCTGTAGGTGTGCATACAATTACATACATTGCCACTGACGCTTGTAATAATGCTACATCTTGTACAATGACGGTTACTGTTGTTGATGATATTGCTCCAGTTGCAGTTTGCGACGAACATACGATTGTTGCTTTAGGAATTGACGGTACTGCAAAAGTTTATGCAGAAACATTTAACGACGAAAGTTATGATAACTGTGGTGATGTTACTATTGAAGTAAGACGGATGGATGCTGCGGCATGTATTGGTGAAGATGGTACGGCCTTTGGCGAAAGTGTACCATTTTATTGTTGTGATATTGACAATACTGTTTTGGTAGAACTACAAGTAACAGATGCTAATGGTTTGACAAATAGCTGTATGGTTGAAGTAGAAGTACAGGATAAAATTGACCCAGTAATTATTTGTCCAACTGACATTACATTAAACTGTGATCAAGATTATACAGACTTAGCTATTACTGGTAATGCTGATGCAGTTGATAATTGTCAAGGTGTAATAGTAACTTATGTAGACGTTAATGAAAGTTTCAATAACTGCCATGTTGGTTCGCTAACAAGAATATGGACAGCAACGGATGCTGTTGGTTTAACGGCTACTTGTTCACAATTAATTACAGTTACAAATAATGATCCATTTGATGGAAATACTGATATCGTTTGGCCATTAGATTTTGACTCTGAAGAATGTGGTATCTCTGTTAGCCCAGATGATTTACCTGCTGCTTATGGCAATCCAGTAATTACGGAAGATGGTTGCGATATCGTAGTTGTTACTTACAACGATGAATTATTACCTTTCGAATATCCTGCATGTTACAAGATTTTACGTAAGTGGACAGTCGTTGACTGGTGTCAGTTCAATGCTGATACTGGTGAAGGGCAGTGGGAAAAAATACAGGTTATCAAAATCTCAAATACAATAGCGCCAGTTATTACTAGTACTTGCGAAGATTTCGACGTTTGTTCTTACGATGCGAACTGTGGTGGTGTTGAAGTTGCTTTAACTCTTGATGCAACTGATGATTGCACAGATAATGCGAACTTACGTTACTCGTACGTAGTAGATGCTTACACAAATGGAACAACTGATACTTACGGTTCTACAAACGATGCAACGAATACCTACCCAATCGGTACACACTCAATTGTATGGACAGTAGAAGATGGTTGTGGAAATACAACTACTTGTGAATATTCATTTACTGTTACTGATTGTAAGAAACCTTCTCCGGTATGTATCAATGGTCTTTCTGTAGATTTGATGGCAACAACAGGTACGGTATCATTATGGGCAAGTGATTTTGACTCTGGTAGCTCGTTCGATAATTGTACAAATAGAGATGATTTAATCTTCTCTTTCTCTAGCGATGTAAATGATCAAGTAAAAGAATTTACTTGTGCTGATTTGGGTACCAATACTATTGAGTTTTGGGCAACAGATTTAGAAGGTAATCAAGATTATTGTACAACATACATCATCATTCAAGATTTTAATAATGCTTGTGTTGATGGAGAAGCTAGAATTGCAGGTAATATCGAAAACGAATTAGGTGAAGAAGTTGAAGAGGTTACAATCAATGTAAACGGAAATACTGCTTTACCATTCATTACGGGTAATGATGGTAGCTACGCTTTTCCTAACTTACCAATGCACGATAACTATACAGTAGCTCCTGAGAAAAACATGAATCCGCTTAACGGTGTATCTACTTTCGATGCTGTACTGATTGCGAAGCATATCTTAGGTGTTGAATCGATTGATTCTCCATACAAAGTGATTGCTGCAGATATCAACAACTCTGGTTCTGTTACAACATTTGACATTGTACACATCCGTCGTTTGATTTTGGGTATCGATACCGACTTCCAAAGTAATACTTCTTGGAGGTTTGTAGATAAAAACTTTGTATTTGCTAATCCTGCAAATCCATTTGCGACTTCATTCCCAGAAGTAATTTCTATCAATGATCTTTCACAAGATGAGTTGAATGCAAACTTCGTAGCAATAAAAGTAGGTGACTTAAACGACACAGCAATTCCAAATAATTTACTAGGAATTGAAACGCGTACTACTGTTGGCGACTTAACTTTCAATGTAACAGATCAAGCATTAAAAGCTGGCGAAACTTACACGGTTGATTTTGATGGACAAGATGCAGTACTAGGTTACCAATTTACACTAGCATTCGATAAAGAGACTTTAGAATTTGTAGATATTGCAAATGGTGCTACTGACAACTTTGGTTTGACTAGACTTGGTGAAGGTGTTATCACAACAAGTTGGAACGATACAAAAGCATTGACAACTGGATTTAGCTTAACCTTTAAAGCATTAGCTGATATTCAATTAAGCGAAGCATTAAAGATTAATTCTCGCTATACAAATGCAGAAGCATACACAGAAAATGCAGAATTACTAGATGTAGCCTTAGCGTTTAATACAGAGAATGGAACAACGATTGTAAGCACTGATTTCGAATTATATCAGAATGCACCTAATCCATTCAAAACAGCAACAACAATAAGCTTTAACCTTCCTGAAGCATCTGCTGCTACACTTCGAATTTATGATGTATCTGGAAAAACACTTCGGTTAATCGATGGTGATTTTGAAAAAGGATACAACGAAGTTCAATTAGATAAAGGTGACTTACCTTCTACAGGTATCCTTTACTACCAATTAGATACAGATACACATTCTTCTACAAAGAAGATGTTACTAATAAAATAGGTTTGTGGATTTTGAGTAAGAAAGGCGGTTTAATCGCTGCCTTTCTTCACTTTTTCAAAACCACATTTAACGATACTATAGAAAATAGGTTTGTGGATTTTAAGTAAGAAAGGCGGTTTAACCGCCGCCTTTCTTTTCTTTTTTAAAACCACATTTAACGATACTAAAGAAAAAATAGGTTTGTGGATTTATTACTAAAGAAAGGCGGTTTACGCCGCCTTTCTCTTTTTAGAAACCCAAAAACAAAAAGCAAAAACGAACGACAAAGAACAACAAAATTCAATCGCACTTCTTTGTTTATTTCCTTTTGCTACTTCAATAAATAACCGACAAAAGTCTAAAGACTTAAAGCATTCATTAAACAAAAACTTTTCATCCCATGAAAAAATCGACTTTTACAAACGTAATTGAGGGTGTTTGCCTAGCACTTCTCATACCTATACTGATCGCATTAATGACGGCCAGTGCAAAGGCACAATGTTCATTAGCTTGCAACGACCAAGTTAATATTTCTCTAGACGATGATGGTACCGCAGTACTCCAACCATTTATGATTTGGGAAGGCGTACTCGATCCTGTTTGTTCTGCAGCTATCAAAGAATATTCACTTACAGTAGACGGTATTGGAACTGGTTTTGGTGTAACAGCAGATTGCAACGACCTTGGTTTACACGGCTATAGTTTCGATGTTGAATTTTACCATCTTGATGCAAACGGTGGTTATGTATACGGTTCAAATGGAGAGCCAACAACATACATAAATTCTTGTTGGGGAGAAATTTTAATAGAAGATAAAGTTGATCCTACTATCGAATGTGCTGATCAATATCTTTTTTGTAACAATTCAGTTGATCCAGAAGTAATCGGCTATCCTGCTGCTGCTGACAACTGTGGAATCGATCGCTTCGAATACGAAGATGTATACACTTCTTTAGGTTGCCAAGAAAGCGGAAATTATATTTTAGTAGCTCAAATAGACAGAACTTGGACGGTATATGACCTTTCAGGGAATTCAGCTACTTGTACAGAAACACTTTATTTATTCAAGCCATCTTTAAGCGAATTAGATTTACCTGCAGCGATCAATTTAGATTGTCTTGCTGATGCTTCTGATTTAAGTATAACAGGTCAACCTTCTTTTAATAGCGTACCTGTTGTAAATGGCGATGTTTGTAAAATTGCTGCAAACTACCAAGATCAAACAATAACTCTTTGTGGCATTAGCGAAAAAATTATTCGTACTTGGACAATTACCGACTGGTGTAATGGTGAAGTATTAGTACACAATCAAATCATCAAACTATTAGATGAGACAGCGCCTGTTATTACTTGTCCTGCTGACATCACTATTAGTACGGGACCTTTCTCTTGTGATGCTACTGCCAATCTGCCTGCTATTACTTACACAGATGATTGTTCTGATGTAACGGTTGAGACAACAACACCTCAAGGTACTTTATCTAGCAATGGTGGAGTTGCTACCAACTTACCAATCGGTACACATACGGTTACTTATATAGCTACTGATGCTTGTAATAATTCTGCCACTTGTTCAATCAATGTAACGGTAGAAGACCAAGTATTGCCAACTGCTGTTTGTGAACAACACACTGTTGTAGCATTAGGCCCAGATGGAACTGCTCAAGTACATGCGATTGCGTTTGATGATGGAAGTTATGATAACTGTGGTGATATCACGATTGAAGTTAACCGTTGGAATGCACCTCATTGCCCAGGTGACGATAGTTCTGATTGGGGCGAAACAGTAGAGTTCTTCTGCTGCGATGCTGGTAATACTGTAATGGTAGAATTGAAAATAACGGATGCTGAAGGTAACTTTAACCGTTGTGTAGTAAATGCAGATGTACAAGATAAAATGGAACCAGTTCTGGCTTGTCCAAATGACATTACTTTAGAATGTAGAGCAGATTATACAGACCTTACGGTAACAGGTGATGCTACTGCTTTTGACAATTGTGGTATTGCTAGTTTGACTTCTTCTGACGATGTAAATATCGATAATTGTGGAGCAGGTACTGTAGTAAGAACTTGGGTAGCTGTTGATAATGCAGGACTAACAGCTACTTGTTCTCAAACCATTTATATTATCAATTCAGATCCTTTTGATGGTAATGATATTAACTGGCCAAATGATTACGAATCAACGAACTGCGGTGCTGATATTGCACCAGAAAATTTACCAAACGGTTTTTCTACACCAGGTGTAGACGAGTCTACTTGTGATTTAGTTTCTGTTACTTTTTCTGATCAAGTATTAGAAACAGAAGGTGGTGCTTGTTTGAAAGTATTACGTACTTGGGTAGTAGTTGACTGGTGTCAATTCGAAGCAAATAACGATCAAGATGGTCGTTGGGAATATACTCAATTAATCAAGATATTAAACGAAGTTGCACCTGTCATTACAAGTGCTTGCGACAATATTTTAGTTTGTAACTACGAAGATGATTGTGGAGCTACTTATGTAGACCTTACGGTAACAGCAACAGACGATTGTACACCTACAAATGATTTACAATACGCTTATGAAATAGATTATTTTAATGATGGCACAATTGATGCTTCAGCTCCTGCTCCAAATGCAAGTGGATCTTATCCAAATGGTACACACTCAATAACATGGATTGTAGAAGATGGTTGTGGTAACGTTACCCTTTGTGATTATACATTTACAGTACGTGATTGCAAGAAACCAACACCAATTTGTTTGAATGGTCTCTCTGTAGACTTGATGCCAACGACAGGTTCTATTACATTGTGGGTAAGTGATTTTGAAAACGGAAGTAGCTACGATAATTGTACCGCTTATGAGGATTTAGTATTCTCTTTTTCTCCGAATACCAACGAACAATCTATCGTATTTGATTGCAATGATATAGGTACTCAAATTGTAGAAATTTGGGTGACTGACGAAGATGGAAATCAAGATTTTTGTTCTACTTACATTGTTGTTCAAGATAACAACTTAGTTTGTAATAGTTCAGAGACAACAAGTGCATTAATCGCAGGTCGTATCGCTAACGAAATGGGTGAAGAAGTAGAAAACGTAACAGTAGAAGTAAACAGTAGTTATGCGTTCCCATTCATCACAGGAGTTGATGGTGGATATGCATTCCCTAATTTACCAATGCACGATGATTATACAATTGCACCTGAGAAAGATATGAATCCAATGAATGGTATTTCTACTTATGATTTAGTATTGATGACGAAGCACATATTAGGAGTATCATCTTTAGATTCACCATACAAACTGATTGCTGCTGATGCAAACAACTCTGGTAGTTTAACTACTTTAGATATCGTTACTTTACGTAAAATGATTTTAGGAATTGATACTGAATTTGTAAACAATACATCATGGAGATTTGTAGATGCAAACTATACATTCGCTAATCCTTCGAATCCATTTGCTTCAGCTTTTCCAGAGGTTGTTTCTATCAATGATTTAGACGAAAATGCTGCTGCTGATTTCGTAGCAATTAAGGTAGGAGATGTAAACGATAGTGCGATACCTAATACATTACTAGGAACTCAATCTCGTACAACTGCTGGTTCTTTAGTATTCGATATTGATGATAAAGAATTGAAAGCAGGTGAAGAATATACCGTAAACTTTACCGCTAGAGATGCTGCTTTAGGTTACCAATTTACATTAGACTTTGATGTCAATGCCTTAGCTTTCGTCGATGTTGCAAATGCTACTACGGATAACTTTGGTTTGACTCGTGTAAACGAAGGAATTATCACGACTAGTTGGAACGAAGCACAAGCTACTAAAGCAATATTTAGCTTGACATTCAAAGCAATGTCAGACGTTCAATTGAGCAAAGCATTAAAGATTAGCTCTCAGTATACAACTGCTGAAGCATACAACGAAGCAGCTGAATTATTAGATGTAAACTTAGCATTTAATACCGCAACAGCTACTACTGTAGCAAGTACAGAATTTGCCTTATACCAAAATACGCCAAACCCATTCAAGACAACAACTAATGTTGCCTTTAACTTGGCTGAAGCTGGTACCGCTACACTTACTATTTTCGATCTTTCTGGTAAAGTATTGAAAGTATACAATGGCGAATTTGCTAAAGGATTAAACGAAGTAACAATCAACAGAAACGAGTTAGCAGGAACAGGTGTTGTATACTACCAACTAGAAACAACTACTGATGCTGCAACTATGAAAATGTTGTTAGTTGATTAAAAATAAATGCTTAATGGATGCAGGGATGACATCCATTGATAAATGAATGATTTAATAGGTTTGTGGATTTATACTGAAAGGCGGTTCGAAAGAGCCGCCTTTTTTGTTTTACTTGTTTTATATCTAAGTGTATTCAATTTTAGGATCGTTATTGGTAACTATTGCTTGATCTTTATTTATTTGACAAATCAGAAAAGGTATATCTTGTTATACCATACCTTGCTTAACCGCAAATTTTACCAAGTCAGCACTAGAATCTAATTGAAGTTTTTGCATAATATTTTTCCGATGCGTTTCGATGGTATGTTTACTAATAAAAAGTTGTTCCGCCATTTTTTTATTGGTAAAACCATTAGCTATTAAAATAACAATATCCCTTTCTCTAGGTGTTAGTTCAATTTCTTTAGAAAAAGGATCATTAAGTCCTACTTGTTTGGGAGATAAATTGATTTTTTTTCCTACATAAACTTCACCTGCATGTACGCTTCGAATAGCGGTACTAATTTCTTTTTCAGAATTTGCTTTACACAAAAAACCGTCGAGACCTAAGTCGAGTACAGATTTAATTAACTTAGGAGAATTGTATGCAGTAAAAGCAATTATTTTAAATTTTTTAGGGTTAGCTAAAAGTTGTTCGATAAGTTTTATGTAGCTAATATTGGGCATGTTAAGATCGAGAAGAATCGTGTCTACATCTGTTTGATCGATCTGTTTTAAGAGGTCTTCACCAGTATAAGCATAACCTACACATTCCATATCTGTTTCTTTACTTAGTAAAGTCATAAGACCATTGACAACAATCTGGTGGTCATCTGCTATGACGACCTTATAGGGAGCGTTAGTAGGCATTAGAATAAAAAAAGTGTTTTAATGGAGTTATAAATAAAATTTAGAATTTGTTTATAATCTACGTTTTTAAACATGATACATCCATGCTTTAATGTCATCATTGTATCACAAATAAATGATGACATTAAAGCATGGGAGAACGTAGTTGTTTTATTTGATGTAGCAGTTTTTCTGCATTTTTTTAGCAGAAA
>JAHDIP010000384.1 GCA_020630735.1 Saprospiraceae bacterium
TTAAAACCATACGGGCAATGACGGCAACCACTTTCACAGCAGTAGCCACGACTTTTTAAGTAATGTTCGGTAAACACATAAAAGCCATTTTCTATGTAAAAATCAATTCCTTTAACCAATGGTTTTTTAGGTTGATTAGAATTTGTCGATTGGTCGGGCATCTATTGCAGTCATTTCTTCTAATGAAGAAAAAAGATAAGGTTTAGCCAATAATTCGTAAGAACCAAACAAGACTAAAGTATAAAATAAATTACCAGCAAGAGTATAGCCTAAATAAGGTAAACCAGCAGTATAGCAAGCCAATAAACCAGCAGCCGTTTTAGGATACATTAAGCCACTCATCCAAACACCGAAGTTAGTGATTAGGAAAAAGAGAAAAGCTGCGGTAAAACTAGCTCCAACAATTCGAGCAGGCGTTACTTTAGATAGAGAAAGAAAACCGATGAGTATAATCAGGGCAAAACTCCCATACATCCAATACCAAGAAGGCGTCATCCAAACGAAACTATCATAATATTGAGCATAGACTACATTATTAAGCACTAAATCGCTGAACCATAATGCAATAAAAGGAATGATAAATGCCCAATATTTTTTGGTAAAATAGGCTGCTCCAAATAGCCCCATTGCACCTACAGCAGTAAAGTTTGGCCAATGCGGTACTAGCCGACTTATAGCTGCGATTAAAACCATAACTGCCACGATTCCAAATTGAAGCGTAATTTTTTGCTTATTCATATTGATTCGATTTTTTTATCCAAATGCAAAAATAAGCGATTTTGGGTGATTTGCCAATAATTATTCAATCAGTCTATAAAAAAGGTGAAAAATTGAATTTCTACTAGTTTCGTAAACCTATGACAGCCAGCATTCTACCTGTTTTTCCTCCTTCTTTCCGATGCGAAAAATAATCTTGATTATCTAAGACTGTAGAGTAGGGCGAACAGCCTATTTGAGAATCTGACATTCCTGCCTCTAATAATTGAGCTTTGTTCGCCATTTTAAGGTCTACATGATATTTTTGTGTCTTTTCATTCCATACTTTGAACGATTCTTCAAACTGTATGGCTACTTCCTGACCAACTTCAAATGTAGACACATCAATACAAGTACCTACATATGCATAGCAATTTCTTGGAATAGTATTGTAGTGCTGTTGCATCAAACCTAGTGTGGTTTTTACAATACCAGCCACAGTCCCTCGCCACCCAGCATGAATAGCTGCTACCGCTTTTTGAACAGGATCAAAAAGAAGAACGGGTGTACAATCCGCGATAGTTACTGCTAGGAAAAGATTAGGCTCATTACTGATCAAAGCATCATAGCCTTCATGTCGCCCTGCTTTTGGAGAGACTAAAACTTTTGCCCCATGCACTTGATAAGAGGAGGCAACTTGAGTTGAGGAAATGCCTAAATTTTGGAAAAATCGCTTTCTATTTTCAAGTACATTTGTAGGGTCATCATTGGTATGCAAACCAAGATTTAGAGAACTATAAGGTATCGGACTGATACCACCTAATCGAGTACTTTCACCAACAACTAACGAAGGGAAACTATCAAAAATAGGAGGTCGTCGATGCGTTTTTACATCCATTCTGTTTTATATTCTTCTACAAATGAATCAAAACTATTTAATGGACGATTTAGAATTTTTTCATTCTCAAGATTACAAATTCTTTCTTTTCCTGTCTTGACTAGCTCTAGCAATTCGTCCATATGGTGAGCACCACTTTCTGCCCACTGTTCTTCATCAACTAAAAATTTGATATAAGTAGAACTATCCAAATTAATATAGTCCACCTTTTGTCCGATATGCTTAGAAAAGGTATCAACGACTTCTTGCATAGTCAATGCTTGAGGACCACTTATAGAAATCGTTTTATTCAACAAAGCAGGGTTTGTATCTATCAAGGACAAATAACCTAATTCACCGATGTCTCGTTTATCAATAAAACTAATCGGAAAATCATCCAAGGTAAGATGTAGTTGTCGTCTATTTTTAATTCCATTTTTCCACCAAGTCAAAAAGTTTTGCATAAACCAACTTGGTTGTAATATAGTGTAGTTAATTCCACAATTAGCAACAAGCTGTTCTATTTCATAAAGCGGATAGCCTTTAACATCTCCTGTCGTTCGTCCAGATAAAAAAGTAAGATACTTTATATTTGTTGTTTTAAAAGTTCCTAGTAATGCTATTGTTGTTTCGACAGCTTTTGGATCTTTTGGAGGTGCCAAAAAAAATACTTTATCGACCTCATTGAAAATCGAATGAGTAGATTGATCTTGAAAATCGAAATGATGATAGTTGATGTTTTCTCCCCAAATTGCCCGAGCTTTTTCGACTGATCGTACGCCAGCTATTATTTTGTCTCCTTGTTGGTGTTCAATAAATGAATCAATGATGGCAGAACCGATATTTCCAGTTGCTCCTAGTATTAATATTTTCATACAGTAGACTTTTATCAAATGTACAAAATAAAAAGATTAAGCTGTAAACAAAGAAATTGCTTTGCCGTCGTAAGATGTATCGTTTACGGCATCCAACATAAAAGCAGCAATATCACGTCGGCTGATAAACATGTTTCCTGTCGGCTCATTGGAAAGACGTACTTGGTAACCTTTCGCATCTTTTTCAGTTAGAATAGCCGCGCGCATAATGATAGCGTTAACATCTTTTGCTTGGATGATCAAGTCCTCAGCTCTTTGCATATCTGCAAACAATTCGCTACCAATAAGAGGGAAAGTAACTTTTACGATAAATGTCCACAATAAAGATTTTTTACATTGAGCTTTTGAATCGCCTAAGCCTACCGAAGACATATGAACAAATCGAGGCTTTGAATCGGAAGATTGGATAGCTTGTAGAAGTATTCTTACTCCTTTTTCAACGATGTAATTAGGCTTCTTATTCGTGCCTAAAGTTGATAAAATAACATCAACTCCATTGACTAATTTTTTCATTGCATCAAGATCATCAACGCTTCCTTTTATAATTTCGATTTTATCTTTTAAGTGATCTAATTTAGCAGGTGTTCGAGCAAGTACTCGAACAGAGAAATTTCTATCTAAAGCACCTTGAAGTACAAATTTACCTGTTGCACCTGTGGCTCCAATAATGGCGATTGTTGGCATCTGATTTTTCATTTTATTGTATGTTAAATTTAATGGTAAAGCTATGAAATAATTACTATACTTTATATAGTACTATACTAAAGTATAGTGTATCTTTGAAGAAAATATAGAATGGATAAGGAATTAAGAAAAAAGATAGAAGAGTTTAAAGCTTACAGAATAAATAAACCTCCTCTAGAAATAGTAGAGCATTATAAAAAAGAGTTGTTGGCTATTCAAGACACCTTAGAAATTATTTCTGGTAGATGGAAGATGCAAATAATTGCACTCTTATGTAATGGAGAGTTTAGGTATTCGGAATTAGAGAAAGGTTTACCTAAAATTACGCCTAGAATGTTGTCTAAAGAATTGAAAGATTTGGAAATAAACGAATTGATAGAACGAAAGGTATATACTACTATTCCTGTAAAAGTATCCTATAAACTTTCTGATTATGGATATACCTTAGTTCCTCTAATTATCGAGCTAACAAATTGGGGATTAGCTCATCGTAAAAAAATAATGAAAGATAAAGATTGAACGTTTTCTTTGACTAAAATAGTAGCATTTGGGTAGTAAAAAAGGCTATTGTTTTTTTCTTTTTTAAACTAAACATTCCACTTCACAGTTCTCCGGTCTCTATATTCTTAGCTAAATTCTTAACAGCTTCTTAAATAAGAAAAGTAATTAGGATATAAGCCATAGGTATAGTATTTTAGCGATTCAAATCAAAATAATATGTTTTTCAACAATGTTTTTAAGGGTGAAAACGAATTTTGGCAATACCTGATTACCTTTTTATTGATCATAATAGGTTACGTCTTAGGACAAGTTCCTCTAATGCTTGTTATGATATATGCTGCGACGAATAATGGCGATATAGGTATGGATGCATTAGAAAAATTTGCCACTACGATGAACTTCGAACTGATTGGGATGGATGTTAATCT
>JAHDIP010000081.1 GCA_020630735.1 Saprospiraceae bacterium
AATGAAAAAGGAAACAGCTTATAAACGTTTTTTGGACAAAAAGTCGGATGAGCAATTGATTGAAATACTTTATTTCGACAAGAATAAATATGATATATATGCCATTCAAGAAGTTAGAAAGATCATAAAAGAAAGAGGATTTACTAAAGAAGAAATACAAGCTACTAAACGAACAATAAAAAAAGCTAGACGAAAAGCAATTCGAATGAAAAAAAGAGAATCTGTGGGTATCTTTTCAGGAATAGCAGATTCCTTCTTGGCGGAATGCTTAACTGAACTATTAAGCGGCATTTTCAGCAATATTTCAATCGATCTTTAGCGATTTATAGCATCAATGGGTATTCGGTTTTCGGATCATCATGAGTAGCTAAGGTTTGATTTTCAGTAGTTTTAGGCAATCCGAAAACCATTTTGCTTTCTGTATATATCTGCATTTTATTGGGCTAGCGATGTGGAATAGTGGCTACCTTAAGTAGCCAGACTACTGACAAAGGAAGTAGGCCGAGCGAACAGCGAGCTATGCAACGTAGCGCCCCGAAGGGGAGACCTCTGAGAAGTGAAAATGAAATGAAAATTTTTATTATTTAATACACCATAAATCGTTCAGTGACTCGTTCATCATTGCCTTCCAATGTTAAGAAATAGATCCCTGTTTTTAGATGAAGTACATCCAATGAAATAATCTCATCTTGAAACGATAAACCAGGAATCTTTGTATCTTCCATTACTAGTTGACCAATGGCATTATAAACACGAAGGATATAGTCATCAGCTGTTGCAGTAGAATATTCGATGTTAAGAAAGTCGGCCGTTGGATTTGGAGAAATACCCGTAATCTCCAATTGAGTTCCTGGTGCCTTTACACATAGTTCTCGCATATTCTGCATACTATTAAAGATGTTTAAACGACCACCTGTTACTGTTATACCTTCGAGACTTGCATTAGGATCGGTACCATTAAGGATAAAGTTTTTCATTTGTAATGCCGCTTGAATGGGATCGTTATAAGTGAAGTCTATAAATTCTTCACAAGGAACACTATACAAAAGAGCAATAGCGCCAGTTACATGAGGCGTAGCACCTGAAGTGCCGCCAAATGAGCCATATTGCGATCCTGTTTTGATGGTATAAGAATCTTCTCCAGGCGCTCCTAAATCTATTGTAGTTTTTCCAAATCCAGCAGTTTGTCTTTTTACATCATCACTCATCGTATTGGTTACTGTGATTACATAATCACTAAGCGAACCTGAAGGCATGTCACTCACTGCATCTACATCTACATCTTTATTATCAGTTGCTACAGCACTTAAAATACCATGTTGCCCCATCTCATCATACATAGCATCCCAGAGCGGAAAGTTATCAGGATTTCCGTCATTAGAAGGATCACCATCATCCGAAAAAGGAATACCAAATGAAGAATTGGTAGCTACAACAAAAGCCCCTTCTTGACCATTAGTTTCGTTATATTTTTGGCGCATAAGAGCAATATAGCCGTAGAGTTCGACTATGTCTGATTCGAAACTTGCTTGACTAAGTACCATTAATTTTACATCCCAATTAACTCCTGTAACGCCTTCGTCATTATTTCCCTTTGCCCCTACAATACCTGCAACAGATGTACCGTGATTGGATGGCGGATGATTATCCGATGGGTCTTGGGTATGATAGCCATAATAATCATCAATGTATCCATTATTATCGTTATCCAGACCATCATCAGGAACTTCATTATAATTAATCCATAGATTTTCTTTTAGATCAATATGGTTGATATCGCAACCACTATCAATAACAGCAACTACTATGGTATCGCCATTAGTTGTAAGTCCACCTGTTGTTACATTCCAAACTTCTGGTGCTCCAATGATGTCCATATCCCATTGATCAGAAAAGTAAGGATCATTTGGTTCTGCCCTACTCTCTACTTTTCGGTTTGGGAAGGCATGTAGTACTTGTTTGTGCTGGCGCAGACTAGTGAGCAATGTCTTTTTGTCTACTTTAACAGGATCAAATTTTAACAAATGAATATTGAGTGGCTGGTATAAGGTGCGATCTAGTTCCAAAATTGACGCTAGGCGTTTTGTTTGTTGGAACTCTTGAATAAATGTTTCTACTAGTATCGTTTCTTTTAGTTGTATAAGAACTTCGTTCTCTTTTTCCTCTAGTGATTGAGAAAATACATTTGAAGTAAGTAATAGAGTAACTATAAGGAGTAAGAAAGGTTGTTTCATGTTTATATTCTTTTAAAACTTTCGCGCAATTTACGGAAATAGACACTGCTATGCAATAAACGATTACCATACCAAGAAAAGGCTTCTCCATCAACTAAACAAATGTCGCTATTAGGACAGGCTTCTTTAAATTCTTCTATATGTTCTGCTTTAAATGGATATGGCTCTGATGAAAGTAGTAGGGAGTCTGGTTGAGCCATTGCAATTTCTTCTATAGTAACTTCTGGATAACGGGTTTTATTATCAAAAACATTCTTAAATCCAGCATAGGGCAATAATTCATTGATAAAGGTGTCGGAAGCTGCAACAAGATAAGGCTTTCGCCAAATGAGATAGGCAGCTGTTTTGGGAACTGATTTATTCATTAACGACTGAAGACTTTTATACTCGGCTCGTAATATTTGAACTAATGCTTTTGCCTCTTTTGCCTTATCGACTAATATTCCTACTTGCACTATCATTTGAAAAGCATCTTCTAAGGTTTTGATATCACTCATCCAAATGGGGTATTGGATAGCTAATTGTTCTATTTGTTCTTTTTCGTTTTCTTCTTTATTGCCAATAATTAAATCTGGTTGGAGGGCTTTTATTCTATCAAAATCATATTTTTTGGTACCTCCCACCCTTTTCTTTGTTCTAAATTGTTCTTCTGGATGTATACAAAATTTAGTTATTCCGACGACTTCTTCTGTCAAACCCAGATAAAAAAGAAGTTCTGTTTGAGATGGAACTAAGGAAATTATGCGTTTTGGTGGATAGTTTAGTTGAATTGACCTACCCATTTGATCTATAAACTCTCGTTGCATTTTTAATTTTTCTTAAGGTTTTCTAGAAGCTGGCACTGTTCAATGTTTTAAACACGACTCTTCAACGATAGCAATCAACTAACAAACCATTGTCTTTGTTAAAAAAATTGCAATAAAATGATCTAAAATTTAAAAATAGATCAAAAACTAGCAGTGTTAACATTTTCATAACATTCATCGAATTTTAAGTGCTACTCATCGTAATTTATGGAATTCTGTCATTAAAGTTTAGATATTTATAATGTAATCAATAAGTAATATAAAGCTAAAAATTTAAAACACATCTAACACCCAAATGAGGCTTTACAGCCAAAAGATGGAAGCTATGAAAACAAAGTTTTTGAAAAACCAATGAAACAACTTTTTTAACCCAATTAAAAAAACCTAGAAAACAATGGAGACTGTCTTCGGGCAGTCTCCCTCCAAAAAACCAAAAGAAGTTAGTTAAATAAAAGTATAAGTGGTAATAACGTGCTTGAAGCATTCACCAAAGTGGGGTGGATGCTTTTTTTATGCTTGCTGATCAAAAGGAGATAATACACTATGGCAAAGTGTACCTGCTAATAAGCCGTATAATGCCAGACGGCTATAATGTCGTTCAATATCAGTTCGAGGCACTTCTGTCATAAAACTATAGATTAGTAAACCTGTGGCAATGATGATTAGTATAGAGCCAATGACTTGAAAAATTTTAATGAAATTTCGCTGACTTATTTTAAGGTAAGCCCCCAAAGCTAGATTGAGCAAACTTGCGAGTAAGATATAAATATGTCCTGCTCTTGTTAATGCTCTTGGTCCGAGTTCCATATCACCGACGTGGAGTTGATGGCGCATATATTGCCCTGTCATCAAAAAGACAATCAGGATGATGAATCCGAAAACCAGATGAAAGCCTTTTAAGTAGTTCATAGCTTTTTTATTTTTCTCTTATAAAATCGACAAAATCTTCAGCATCAGATTTCGGAAAATCGCTAATAAAATTTCCTTCCTCGTCTATTAAATAATTTTTAGGCAAATCGATAATGCCATAATCTTTTCTAATTTTAGATTTCATTCCTTCGCCCCAAAGATGGACAGCGGTTTCTGTATTCGTAATTTTATGCGCCAACCAATCTTCTTTCTTTTCATCTAAGGAAATAAATAAGAAAACAATATTATCGTCTTTCAATTCCGCACGATTTTTTCTGGAGTGAATAATTTCTAATTTACAATTGCCACACCATTTTGCCCAAAAACAAATATAAACCTTTTTACCTTTAAAATCTTTCAGCGAAATATTCTTACCTTCTTTTCCTTCTAACTCAAACAGTGGAGCTGCACTATTCTGCGCAAATCGTGTGGCTAATTCATAACGTTTTTTCACGAGCTGTAGGAGGCCTTCATTTTGTGCAAAAGCAATATAGTCGATATAGCGTTCTTTAAATTCATGGACAGTGCTTGGGTGAAGATTAAAGTAAAGTAATCGGCATAATATCAATTCTTTCATTTCTACATCTAGTCTTTCATTTGCTCGAATGAGTGTATAGATTTCTTTACTATCGTCATAGTAGTCAATATCCTTTTTCGTTTTTATTCGGCAATAATTTTTAGCATACTCCTCTAAAAAGGCACAATATTGTGGATGATTTAAGGCTGCTTTATTATTGATCGCCTCATCAGAAAGAAGGGACTGATACAAGCGTTTATTTTCGACAGTCAACGAATCTACTTTCGTAAAGGCATAGTAGGCTCCTAAGTATTTATATTGAATTTGAGTTTCCATATAAGTCAAAAAAGTAGCGGTAAGATTTTTATCATTTTGTAAAAATTCTTTATAATAGTTTTGCTCTGTTTTTTGTTGTGCTAATAGATATTCAAAACGTTCGTCTACTGATAAATCTTGTTTTAGATGGTAATAGTCTGTTGGTGATACTTCAAAACTTGGAGATAGAATAATTAAGTTTTTACTTTTTGGATAAGTAAATTTTTCAGCATAGTTTCTGAGCGCTGCATTATTCTGATATTGTTCTTTTTCGAAAAACCGAAGGGTCTCTTGAGGATTTTTTGCATCAAAAAAAACACCTAGATTTTTATTCGGTTCTACGTAGAGCATCAATTTTATATCTCCTTTTTTCAATAGTACAAAGCTTGGAATATCAATAATTAACTCTGCTCTAAATTCGCCTTCTGTATTGACAGGCACTTCAAAAAGACTATTTTCTAAAACTATATAATCGTTTGTAAATTCTGTAAATATTTTGTCTGATGAATAGTTGTCAATCTTTCCAAAAATATAGGTTGATTCTTGTGCTTGAAGAAAGCAAAATGGAAGAAGGATTAGTATGCTTAAAAGGTGTTTCATGTGTTTAGAGTTTAAAAAATTGGACATTAACTTACACAATCATAGAAGGGGGCTCATTCATTTTTTTCAACTGTTCAACAGAAAACACTTCCTTAGCTGTACGTACTCCTGTCATATATGCCCCATGTACTGTGCCTCGATAATCATGGATTGTATGTTCACCAGCAAAAAACAATTTATCGTCTACAGACTTTGCTAGTAAGTCAAAATCTTTAGAGGTAGAAGGCACACTTGCGAAAGAATAAGAACCACCAGTATATCGATCTTTTTTCCAAGCCGTTCGAATCATTCTAATCGGTTGTGGAATATCTTTACCATACATGATGTTCAAATGCGCCATAACATCTGCTATCACTTGTTTGTCGGAATGGTTTTCCATTTCAATAGCAAAGTCGCCGAATGCAAAAGTCATTAGTGCATTCGTTTCGCTAAAGGTTCGAAAGTTTAAAAAGTAATTGTATTTCCCTTTTTCTGGAGGTGTGATCCCCATGTATTGTAATTCTTTCTCCCAAAAAACGCTCTCAAAAAATAAAACAACTTTATTGACTGTTCCCATCTCTAAACGGTCAATGGCAGCCTGTTTCTTTTTAGGGAGTTTGGGTTTAAAACGGATGACATTTTCTTTTAGTACGCCAAGAGGAACAGCAACGACAACATAATCTGCTGTATACTTTTCTGTTTCCGTTTCAATTTTTATTTGATCTTTTTTATAACGTATAGATTCTACTTGTTGATTTAATTTGATTGGAAGTCCTTCGGCTAAATAATGACTGAAGCTGTCAAAACCATTTGTAATAAAACGATCTTTGCCAGGAAATTCTTCATCGTCATAAAAATGTTCGGACGATAAGTCTTTAATATCGCCGCCAAGGCTAAATTCTAAAAAAGCAGATAGCGTATATTTCGTCAACGGGTCTTGCAAAGCAAAAGGTTCTTTCTCTGCTAAAATATCTCTAAGGCTCGTTTTAGAGCGAGCATTTTTTTCTACCAATTCTATCAAGAATTCAAAATAATAATCAGCTTCATCTAGTTGGGCATCCGAATACACATTGCCCTCCATATCATAAATTTTGATGAGATCATTATTCGTTTTAAAACCTTTCGAACCCGCTTTTTTCAGCAACTTCGTAATCGGATTACCTCCTTTAGGACCATGCAACCAATTCGCACCAAGATCAATTGGGCTACCAGCACTTCTGTCTGTCCAGACTCGACCGCCGATACGATTTTTAGCTTCCAAGATGACAATATCTTCCACCCCGTTTTCTTTCAAACATTTAGCCGTAGATAGCCCTGCTATACCAGCCCCGATGATGATAACCTTGTAATGCTTTTTGCTTTTTTTAGTCGTCACAACTTTATGTTTAACCATTAACTAGGATGAATTAAAATGGAAATGAAAGTAAAAATTAAAATCTCCAATTGACCACTCATTCTTTCATCGCTATTACGTGGATTTTTATTTTCATTTAAACTTTAATTTTAACTTTCCCTAGTGCTCTTTTGCAAAGTTTTGCTCACCTGCTTTTATTGCTACCTCCAAGTGGTTTTCGTTTGGTGGAATAGGGCAACTATAGCCATCACTAAAAGCACACCACGGATTATAGGCTTGATTAAAATCAATCGTTAGTTTTCCATCTTTAATATCAGTAGATTCCAGATCAATATAGCGACCTCCGCCATAAGTGGCATCGCCATTTGTTGTATCTTTGAAGGGTAAAAAAAGATGATTTTTGTATTTTGGGATTTTGGATAAGGTAATACTTTGATAAATTGACAATTCCTCTTTTTTGCCATTTAGCATGAACGTAATGACACCATATTTGACATAGGGTCGAGTGACTCCACTATAGGTTGCCATATCAAAATGAGGGGCATTAGGCGTCCGTTCAAAAGTACAGACTACTTTATAATTTTTGTCTGGCTTATAAAAGCGTAGGTTTTTTAGTTCTTTCTTTTTACCATAAAAAGGTGAACGCTCTTCTTTCAAAAAGTCTTCCTTATATGTTTTCCGATATTTGCAAATCTCTTTTTTGTGCGATTTGCCTGATTGAGCAAAAGCAACATTACTGATAAGGATTAAAAATAATATGGAATATAATTTCATTGTAAATAGTTTTTATTCTGATAAATGACTGTAATTTTGTCCCATTATACCTACGGTATTCGGTTTAAGGATCATCGTAACAGCTATCGTTTAATTTTTAGCAACTTTAATCGTTTAGCAATCCGAAAACCAATTAGGCTTCTAATATTATCCAAAGATAAAAAAGCATTCTTATGTGGAAAAAAATACTTACTTATGGTTTTCTAATTATTTTGTTAATGCTAGTAATCATAGGTATTACAGGCTACGAAAAAGGGCAAAATGTTGAAAACTTAAAGAAAAAATATACTTATCCTGAGTCGGCTTTTGTCGAAATAGAGGGGATGAATGTACATTATCGCAAAACAGGGCAAGGAATACCCTTGATTTTGCTACATGGTGTGGCTAGTTCGCTCCATACCTGGAATGATTGGCAAAAAGAGTTATCCAAAGATTTTACCGTTTATACTTTAGATGAACCTAGTTTTGGTCTTACGGGGCCGCATCCTAAAGATGATTATTCGCTCGATATGTATATGCGTTTTCTGGATGCTTTTATTGAAAAGATGGGAATTGATAGCTGTTATATGGGTGGAAATTCGTTTGGTGGATTTTTGACTTGGAATTACGCACTACATAATCCTCAAGTCGTACAAAAGGCTATTTTGTCGGATGCTGCGGGCATTAGCACCGCTGGTCATTTTCAACGAACGCTTGGTTTTGCATTAGCGGCTGGACGATTTACAAAAAATATTACACACCGTATAACACCCCGTTTTTTGGTTAACTTTTCGGTCAAACAAGTTTATGGTGATAATAGTAAGATTAAAGATGGTCAAACGCAATTATACTACGATCTCCTTACTCGTGATGGCAACAGAGAAGGTTTTTCGGAAGTGCTCAATATGATTGTAAACGATAAAAACAACGAAAAGGATATCAAACAAGTAAGTCAACCTACCCTCATCATTTGGGGAGACAAAGACCGCATCATACCACTAGAAGATGCTACTACGTTTCATGAACTGATTCCTAATTCTGAATTGATTATTTACGAAGGTGTTGGTCATATCCCTATGGAAGAAATTCCTAAAAAAAGTGTGCAAGACGCAAAAGCCTTTTTACTAAAATAACTTCGATGTTAGATGTCATTATTATCGGAAGTGGCTTTGGCGGCATCACTTCTGCGATTTTGCTAAAAAAAAGAAATATCCAAAACTTTATCCTGCTAGAACGGGATGAAGAAATGGGTGGCACTTGGTGGCGAAACTCCTACCCAGGTGCAGCAGTAGATGTACAGTCTCAACTCTACTCTATTTCTTTTGAACCTTATAATTGGACTCGCCTTTTTGCAGAGCAAGCAGAGCTGCTTGAATACACCAATCATGTCATTGACAAATATCAACTGAGAGAAAAATGTACACTCAATACGCCAGTTACTAAATTACAGTATAATGAAACAAAAGGAACTTGGACGGTTTATACGGCGACTGAAAAAACCTATGAAGCTCGATTTATCATCAATGCATCAGGCGGTTTAAGCCAAGCTAAAATTCCAAATTTTGAAGGGAAAGATACTTTTGAGGGGAAGCGTTTTCACACCAATAGATGGGATCATTCTTATGATTATACGAACAAAAAAGTTGCCATAATTGGTACTGGTGCGAGCGCTGTACAAACGATTCCGACCATTGCTCCCAAGGTAAAACAACTACACGTTTTTCAACGTACACCTCATTGGGTGTTGCCTCGACCAGATCGAAAGCTGACTTCTTTTGAACGAAAAATAGTAGAATATATTCCTAGTACAGCTTGGCTCTTTAGAGAATTTACTTTTTGGCGATTAGAGTGGCGAGTACTTGCTTTTCGGTATAACCCAAAGCTACTGAATATTTTTGCGCTAAAGGCAAAACGAAATATCAGCAAAGGTATTAAAGACTCAGAATTACAAAAAAAGGTAACACCCAATTATATCATGGGTTGCAAACGGATTTTGATTTCGAATACGTATTATCCAAGTTTGGAACGAGCAAATGTTTGCCTACATACAGCAGAAGATGGCGTGAAGTCTATCAATAAAAATGGTATACAAACACAAAGAGGTGAACAAATTGATTTGGATTTAATCATCTATGCTACGGGCTTTCACGCTTCCGAAAATCAAATCCATTATCCTGTGATTGGAAAAGGAGGCATGCCACTTAGCGAAAAATGGAAAGATGGCGCTTCTGCTTATCTTGGCACTACCATTCCGTATTTTCCAAACTTCTTTATGCTCGCTGGCCCTAATACTGGAACGGGGCATATTTCTGCCCTACACTTTATCGAATCGCAACTAATCTATGTTATGCGAATGATAGATGATGCTCATAAGAATGGTTGGAAATCGTTCGAAATAAAAACAGATGTAGAGCAAGCGTATAATGAAAAGGTTCAACAAGAATTATCAGGTACGGTGTGGCAAACTGGTGGTTGTAAAAGTTGGTACCAAATGGAAAATGGCAAAAACACCACCCTCTACCCTGGCTTTGCTACTAGTTTTAGAAATCGAATAAAAAAGATTACATTAGACGATCATTTAATCAAGAAGTAAACCTTATATTTATAAACTATGAAAATTTTCAAAACACTTCTAATCGTATTAATTTCACTTACTTTAGTTCCTTCTCTGCTTGCACAAAGTCAAACAGAAAAACAAGATGCTGCTGTCCAAAATTTTGTGGAAGCGTATAATGAGAAAGACTATAAAAAGATCAAGAAGGATTTCAACCTTATTATGAAAATGGTACTTAGCCAAAAAACCATAGCAGAATTAATGGAGTTTCTTTACAATTCATATGGTCCATTTGATTTAAAAAACATTGAACATCCTGCCAACAATAAAGCCATTGCCCAGGTGATCGCTGAACGAGATCCGACAGAACCGTTAAACATAAAATTCACCTTTACCAAAAAAAATAAAATTGGTGGATTTGGATTGCCAGGTGCTGGCTTTAAGTATTTAGACGTTGTAAAAGATCAAGAGGTCTATAAAAAAGATATTCCTGCAAAGGTAGAAGCTATTGATAAATTGATAACGTACAAATACAAGGAAGGAAATTTTAATGGCTCTGTATTAGTCATATGTGATGGACAATCAATTTATGAAAATAGTTTAGGCTATGCTAACTTCGATGAAAAAACACCACTATTAAATGAAGGTGTTTTTAATCTAGCTTCAGTCAGTAAACAATTTACTGCGATGGGTATTATGATTTTGGAGGAGCAAGGAAAATTAGACTATTCTGATTTGATTCAAAAACACATTCCAGAAATTCCCAAAAAATATAAAGGTATTAGTATTGAACATTTGCTACATCATACATCAGGCTTGCCTGACTATATGGATTTGTTTGATGACAAATGGGATAAATCAAAAGTAGCTACCAACGAAGATGTTATCCATATGCTCGCCAAACACAAACCTAAAAAGGAGTTTAAAGTTGGTAAAAGATATAAATACAGCAATACAGGATATGTGTTATTGGCTTCTATTATCGAACGTATTTCAGGACAGTCATTTGCTGATTTTATGAAGGTGAATGTTTTTGATAAAGCTGGTATGGTACGAACCTTAGTCTATGGTTATCCAAGAGGAGATGATGAGACAATTTCAAATTATGCTTATGGTTATATTTATGATAGAGAAACAAAAAAATATGTGTTGCCTGATGTCAAACAGGATTTTGTTGTTTACTTAGATGGCATTACTGGCGATGGGGCAGTTAATACAACTATCGGTGATCTTTTTTATTGGGATAAGGCTTTGCGTTCAAATCTTTTAGTTAGTGAAGAAACAATGAAACGAGCACATAGTAACAAAATCTTAGAAAGTGGTCAAAAAACAAACTATGGTTATGGTGTTAGTCTCTACGAAAAAATAGATGGTTTCCGAATTGTAGATCACTCTGGTGGTTGGCCTGGCTTTGCTACTTACCTTGTTCGTTTTTTAGATAAAGAAATTACTATTGCGGTTTTGTCGAACAACCAATACACTAATAATCAAGAAATTTCTGATAAGATTATACGAATTTTGTTTGAGATTGAGGAGGTGAGGAAATAGATCGCTTCGCTGCGGGTGGTCAGACCATTTCAGCAAAGCTGAAATTGCGAGAAGTCAGATGTACTAATGTCGTGTTCTGACTTCTCGCAGTTCCGTAGGAACGATCTCTCATCTTGCAGCGAAGTGATCTAAACTAACAACTTTTCCAATACGGCTTTCGCTTTTTCCATCATCACAACTTGTCCTTCCTCGCTTGGGTGTACACCATCTACTAGAAACAACTCTTGAGGCAAATCAGAAAAATCAATACTTGGTAAGTCTTCTTCTTTTACGAAGCGTTTTAGTTTATCTTGAAAACCCTCGACCCGCTTAGAAAAAGGATCAGGTCCAATAAAAACGCTCTCTGCATTAAAGGGTATTCCTTCTGGGAAAATGGCTGTAGGAATTCCAATAATAGCTTGGACATTATGTAGTCGGGCATAGCGAGTCATCGCTAGCATATTTCCAAGAATGATTTCGTCTGCAATATTCAAATTCAAATCATTAGTGCCTCCCATAATCGTAACATGAGTAGGTTGATGATCGAGTACCATTCGCCCAAAACGTGCTAACATTCCGCCAGTAGTATCGCCAGAGATACCGCTGTTTATAATTTCAATTCCTGTAGCTTCGCTTAAAAGATTTGACCAACGAACCGCTAAATTTATATCGTAGCCTTCGGTCAATGAGTCGCCATGACAGACGATTTTGTATTCCTTATTTTCCATTATTGTTTAACAAACTTTTTTGAGTAGATGTTATCATCAAGATTTATTCTAACGAAGTATAAACCATTAGGTTCATTACTTAGGTCAATATCTTGTTCATGCTGTTTGCTAGAATTGCTTAAAACGACCTCTCCCCTACTGTTTAATATTTGAAGACTAAAAGGAGTTGAATTTGAGACGCCTAACCTAAACAAACCATTGCTTGGATTGGGATAGAGATTCACTAAGTCTTGATCAATGTTTTGAGTAGATGTTTCCATACAGGCAGTTGTAATCTCCTCTATAGAATTGCAGGATGGTTTATTTCCACCAATGTATATTGCTCCAGCAGATGCTTCAAAATTAAGCATAGAACAACACATATCTAAATTTGGATTTTCGAACACATCAATTTTTCCAACCGAAGTCAAGCTTTGAAAGCCTTCTATCGTAGTGAGTGTATCGCAGTAGGCGATTAAAAGTGTATTTCCAACCGAAGTCAAATTTTGCAAACCTTCTACATGGATTAATTCAGGAGTATCAGCAATAATTAAAGTACCCCCAATAGAGGTCAAACTTTCTAAACCATTTATAGTTGTTAGTCCATCGTTTTCTGAAATATTCAAACTTGCTCCAACAGTCGCTAAATTTTCTAAGCCATCCAGAGAAATTAGATCATGATTGGAATTAATATTAAACTGTCCAACTGAAGTTAAGTTTTCTAAACCTTCTAAAGAGGTAATAGCTCCATTATAAAGAATTTCTAAATACCCATCAATAGACGTTAAGTTTTGCATACCATGTAGAGAAACCAATGCATCATTATCAATAATAATTAATCCAATACCAATGGAATCCAAATTTTCTAGACCTTGTAAAACAGTTAAACTATCGTTATAGCCAACGATTAATTCACCACCCACTGATATTAAATTTTCTAAGCCTTCTAAGTTCCTAATAATATTTCTTCGGATACCTAGACTTCCTGTTACATTTGTAATGATTGATAATCCTTCTAGATTACTAATATTACTTATTTCTGGCCATGGTGCATTCCCTACAATTAAGTCACCAGTAATAACATCGCATCCATAATTAGACGCAAAATTATCAACATCTTCTTGTGTCTCAAGAATTATATCGCCATCGCACTGCGCCAAAAGTGAGAAGGAGGCACATAAAAATAGAGCACTAAATAAAATAGAGAAACCTGTTTTCATTATTCGAATTATTTTCTAATCGTATATTTTTATTCGCCCAAACTATGAATGATCAATTTCTCCTTGGAACAAAACTAAACCAGTAAGTTGCATTCCTATTTCTAATTGCTCAAAATTCATATTGTTTTTACTGACAAACATATCAATGGTAAAAAAGTCTTCCATTTCTGAGCTATTAATCAATTTGACAGTAAGGATATATCCTCCAAATTTTTGAATACTCAAAAAAGTTGTTTCTTTAAACCCTTTTAAAATACCAATAAAATTAAAACAATCTTCACCTCCATCTTTAAAAGGAGCGTATCCACAAAAATCTGGGCTTAACGGAGGATCATCATTTGGGTTTGGTTTGTGAATATCGAGTGAATAAACAATACCGCTGATTTTAATATTCAAGTCTTTGTTTGATAAGTATCGCTCTCTGTTCAGGGCATAATCGGTCGCATAATAAACGACTCCAAAAGTATCTCGCCCTCTACATCCAATTCGAGCTTCCACATGATGCACATGTGCCCATTCGTTTATAAATGAGCTTGATGTAGGAATAGATTTTGTTGTTTTTATAACGGGCAAAAAAGTAATAATATTCGTATCCTTTTCTTTACTCACTACTTTCATCGTTATTTCTTTATCTTCAAATTCCGTTACGATGATATCTTCCCTTTTCGTTTTTGTTCCTTGAGAAAGTGCTAATGCGACGAACTCCATTAAGGAATTAGACTTTTGCATTTCAGCGTGCGCTTCGAGTCCTATTATTCCTTTCCATAGATCGCCTACTCTTCCTTCATATTTTTGTTTTACCTGAATACCAACTTCATTTTCATTCGGCTCAGAAGTTATTTCTTCACGGCTTTGAAAATAATTTTTGTTGGGTTCTAATTGAGTTGACCAGATTTGTTGGTGCTGAGAAAATGTTAATCCAGCAATCAATTGAAAATTATACTGCTGCCCATTAAAAGTGTAAGGAATTCCAGTGTATCCTTGATAGTCTTCATTGGATTTATATCGGATCGAAATGGCTTTTAGATTATCATTCGCCACAGCATGATTGTTATCATTATTGAAATGAGAATGATAATAAATGGTGTAAGATTTTATAGATTGAGCCTTGAGCCGTTGTTCAAATTCTTGCTCCATTTTCGTTACGGCCTCTTGAGCAGAAAACTCTGCTTCTTCATCACCAATGATATAAAGAAAGCCATCTACGGAACCGTCTATTTTTTCAAAAGCACCAATAGGTGCAAAATTTCCGCCCATTTGCATGATAGCAAATTTGACAATATATTCTCGATACTTAAAAAGAAAATTAAATAAGGCTTCCGACTCGGGCGTACTAACTAATTGGCGTTTAAAATTTATGACTTCTTCATTATTTGGATTTCGCTCTAAAAATTGATCATAAATTGCTACTGCTTTTTCTGGATTTCTACTATAAAAAAAATGCCCTTTTAGTTTGATGAATTTATCCTCTTTTGTCAGTGCGTATAAGTCATCGTAATACTGTTCCGCTTCTGCCCGTTGTCCTTTCATGTCTAAATTGGAAGGCACAAAATGATGTAATGAATCACTTTGAATATTGGCGATATTACTTTTATGAAATACTTTTGCTTGATCAAGGTTGATCGTACAAAGTGCA
This sequence comes from Saprospiraceae bacterium, assembly GCA_020630735.1. Taxonomy (GTDB): domain Bacteria; phylum Bacteroidota; class Bacteroidia; order Chitinophagales; family Saprospiraceae; genus JAHDIP01. The sequence goes on from JAHDIP010000081.1 coordinate 15,112, forward strand.
TTCAGTTTATTGTATAATGCGTCTTGATCGAGCGGTTGGATAGCCAAAAGCCGATCAAAATAGATCAAGGCGGTTTCTAATTCATTTTTCTGAGCATAAAGAATTCCTAAATCATTTAAGGCTTTACTATCGTTTGGATGATGCTCAAGAATGGTTTTAAATATTGTCATAGCTTCATCCATCTTGCCTAGTTCTTGAAGAACAGAAGCTTTGTTACTTAATATTTCGTTGTGCTTCGGTTCAATTTCAAGTGCCTTGTTGTAGAAGAATAACGATTGTTCAAAGTTTCCCTTTCTGGAATAAAGTGTTCCCTTATTAGCGTATGCTAAGGTGGCTTTGTCATCCAATTCAATAGCTTTATCAAATAACTCTAAGGCATTGTCAAATTCTCCTCTATCCATTTGGTAGGCACCAAAAGCTATATTTTTATCGACTACATCTTTTTTTGATTGTCCTGGTTTTAGATCACCTTCAGAAGGTTTAATTTCAATTTTCATTTTTCCAGTATCCAATTCTTCGTTCAATGCTTCGGTTCTTTTTTTATTAAGCTGCTTTAGTTTTTCAATAATCTCTTTTACTTGATTTTCATTCAAGCCCTCTTCTTTTAATTTTTCGCCAGTCAAATCATATTTTTGTTTATTATCAAAATATGCTTTTTCCGCTTTTTCTAGAATTTCTTTTTGAAAGTTTTCAGAGTTGAATTTTTCAGGATTTATCCCTTTATTTGATTTAAAGAAATCGAATAGCTTCATTATTTGTTTTTTAAGTTATTTTAGTCTCAGCAATAAATACAGTATAGATTAAATTAGGCAAATTAAAATAATAAATTCCCCATCTTGAAGTTATCTTTTTCAACTTTACGTCGTTAAAAATACTCGCTGATGCTAGGCATCATCTGCGTTTTTTGCCTTGTCTAGTAGAAAAATATTTATCCAAGATGAGTATCTATTAACTTTATTTTGCCTTAGATCGTACTCACACCATTCAAATCGGTAGTCAAGACATCGCTCATATAGTCAAAATACGGACGCAAGGTAAGATAAGTTTCGTTTACTTTTTTGATAAAATCTGCTTTTACTACTTCTTTATCACTAAAGGAACGCATGACGTAAAATTGTTTTTTACGAATCAAGTCTATAGCTTCATGTTCTTTATCAAAACCTCTTGGAGCGGTTTTTACTTCTTCGCCCGACAAGCCACCAAAAGCTGCTTTGAATTTTTTATTTTTAAGAATGGCTCTTATTTCTGAGTCGTTGGTTTCGAATTCTTTTCGAATACGCATAAGGTCGGCAGAATTGGGACTAAAGAAACCACCACCCACCATTGTATTTCCAGGTTCAATGTTGAGGTAATAACCACCTCGAAGGGCAGCAGTTGCTCGTTTGAATCCTCCAGCAAAGCGACATTTAAATGGTGTTTTATCTTTAGAGAAACGAACATCACGATATATTCGATAGACCTTATGACTTTCTATAAAATCTGTTTTTTCTAAATCCGCCTTGACTGTTTTGAAAAAAGCTTTCGCTTCGGCCTCATGTTCTTTGAATGTTGGTTTATGTTCGTTGAACCAATCTCGGTTGTTGTTTTCTTTTAGTTCACTTAAAAAGTGCAATAAGTTTTTGGAAATTTTCATAGTGTTTGTTTTTAACAGGCATTATTGATTCATTTCTAGTCCAAAAATGATAAATAATCAGTAATTAATGAATTATTAATTTTACTCCTTTTCCACAATAATTCGCTTCGTGATCACCTGACCATTAGTATAAATTTTCATAGGATAGACGCCGCTCGGATACGTGCGAAGATCAATGTAATATTGTTTTTCAAGAATAGATTCTTCAGGAATCGTTATCAATTCTCGACCAATGACATCGTAAATTACGATCTTAATATCTGTTCGAATATTTGCTTTTATATCTACAACCACTTCACCCATTGTTGGATTGGGAAAGAGTGATAACGAATTGATATGTTCTGGAAGTTGTGTCGAAACAATATCGTCTACAGTAATGACTTCCGTAGTAGAACAATCATTGGCATCTGTAACGATGAGTTCATAATCTCCAGATTGAAGATCATAAATGTCTTCTTCATTGGAGTACAAGAAACCGTTATTATACCATTCGGTGGTATAAGGAGCGACTCCATCCGAAAGGCTAATTTCGATGCCTCCTGTGCTTCCATTATTCGCAAGATAAATTGCATCTACTGTTACATTGATTTCATCAGGTTGAGTAATAATAAATTCTTGCGTCACTGTACAGTTGTTCCAGTCAGTTACTGTTAGGAAATAAGAACCTCCTTCTAGATTATTTAGATCTGGAGGATCGGCAGAAGTTGGATCATCCCAGTTGTAATTATAAGGCGCTTCACCACCAGAACTGGCTACTATTAAGACACCATCCGAGTCGCCATAGCAATCTAAATTATCTTGGTTGAAAACAGTAATTTCTATTGGTGAAGGTTCCTCTATTTTAACATCTACTACTATCTGACAATCACTTGCATCGGTAATACTAACCAAATAAGTACCTGCTAACAAGGCTGTTGATGTAGGTGTTATTCCTCCATTAGGCCAACTATAGGTATAAGGAGGTGCACCGCCCATTCCTATAACGGTTGCCGTACCATCTGCAAGACCTTCGCAATGTGCATCTGTCTGTGCAACAATAGAACCTTCTAATAAATCAGGTTCAGTAATAGATGAGTTGCCGATAAACGGACAGCCATTTGCATCTGTAACAGTCACCGAATAGTTTCCAACAGAAAGTCCAGAAATAATAGCAGACGTACTACCTGTAGACCAAACAAAAGTAAAAGGCCCTACTCCTGATTGTGGCATTGCATAGATTATCCCATCGTTTTCTCCATGACAAGTAATATTGGTTGCAATAACATCGCTCGACACAAAACAACTGACACCATTAACAGAAACGGATTCTACTCCATAACAATCATTGCTATCTATAATCGTAACGGTATAAACACCTTCTTCTAAATCTACGATAGATGGGCTTGTCGATCCAGTACTCCACTCAAAGGTATAAGGAGGTGTTCCTCCATAAGGATTGGCAGTAGCCGTACCATCATTTGCACCAGCATCCGTCTCATTTGTTGAACTCGTATTCGGTGTCAATATACTTGGTTCTGAAATCGTAAAAATCTGAATCGTCGGACAGCCGTTTCCATCAGTGATGGTCACATCATAGGTTCCTGCGGCTAGACCTTGAGCATTCAATCCATTTGCGCCATTTGACCATTGGTAGGTTACGGGATCGCTACCTGATAATAAATAAATTGCAGCGGTTCCACCATTTCCGCCAAAGCAATTCGCATCAGTAGTGCTTACAGTTGCACTGACAGCACAAGGCAATGCGCCACATTCAACTATACCACTTTTAGATTGTTCGCAACCACTTTCGTCTTGAACAACCACTAAATAATCATCTCCTGTATTAAGGACTGTTCCATTTTCATTGCCTAAAAAGGTATAAGCACCCGATCCGCCAGTAGCTGTAATCGCCAATTCAGCGATACCATCTGAAATACAATTGAGATCGACAACAAGCTCTAATGCAGGAGTCGCTTGGCTAGAATTAATGTCTAATACTTGTAAACAAAGATTGCCATCGACTGCACCAAAAGTAGCTGTAGCAGTACTAATTTGGATGTAATAGGTATTCCCAGCAATGAGTCCACCAAGTTCTACATATCCATTACAGGTCAATGGATTATTAAAACAAAAAACTTCTTCTAGATTAAAACAATCACCTTGATAAACAGAAAGAGTATGTAAGAAATCAGCTCCACTATTAAATTGTACACCGCCTGAAGCAGGTGCCACAAACTGAAACCAAACACCACCATTCGGAAATATTTCACAACTAGGCTTCGGACCTTCAAGCGTTGCATTTTCTGTAGAAGCACCTACGCAATTTCCATCAACTGGCAGCGAGAAAGCACTGAAACAGGCATCATTAGCAGGAGCTGCTGAGTCTTTTTCTTTTAACTCTATACAAACCGTTCCTTCTATCGTAGCAAAGAATCCACAGACTTGTAAAAAATAAGTCTCCCCTATTACCAAATCGTTGAGTTCTAGTTGCTGACCATATTCGTTACTAGCGAGTTCCTCTAAGGCAGAACAGTCGCCTGAATACACTGTCAAAACATCGGCAAAATCGGCATTACTCAAAACCTCCATCGAAGTAGTTGTTGCTTGAAAAGCGTACCAAATATCTGCTCTTGATTTTAAGTTTCTGCTAGGCTGTGGACCATCAAAGGTGGCATCATAATTATTACCTTCCAGGCAAATGCTATCTTGCAAAAGCGGAATGGCTGTTGTACACAAATCGTTGACTGGCACTGCTGGAAAAGCATCAATGGATTCTAAGCGGATACAAAGATTACCTCTAGGAATACCAAACTTTCCATTCTGTCCACTCACTCGGATAAAGTAGGTTTCCCCTTGTTCTGTATCCAAATAAGCATCTTCACTTATGAAACCAAACTCATCTCGATTGGTACAATAAATATCTGATAAAGCAATGCAATCGCCTGTAAAAACAGAGACGACGTCATTATAATTTGCAGTGGTATTTATTTTTATTTTGCCTGTTGTAAGTGCTTCGTATTTATACCAGAGTGCCGCTTCGTTTCCTTCGCTACAACTTGGTTGATTATCTGTGTATAGAGACGTTTGATTATCCCCAGACAGACAATCAGCATCCAATGTAATATCAACGGCATTTACACAAAGATCATTGAGAACACCTTCGCCATAAATTTTAACATTGTCGATACCGATCCACCACCCCCAATCATTGCCATCTTCATAGTGAAAAATGATTTGCATGGTTTCCGTACGATGTGCAGATAAATCTAAAACGACATCTTGGTATTGGTGAAATTGTGGTCCACCAACATCGGCATAATGGCTCATTAAAAGTGTCTCTACTTGACCATCAAAAATATAAACAGCAAAGTGTTCTAAGTCGGCATACTTTCTAAAAATTTGATCGAAGTCTAAAATAACATTGGAAAAAGTAGTTCCATTAAAAACAGGAGAATACAACCGTACCTTTGAAGGAGTAGCATCTGCTCCAATGCCATCATCATCAAAGTAGGCGAAGCATGAACCATTCATGGTATTCGATTCCCAAGCATTATCGTTGTCGATAAAACCAAAACTCCAATCATGTTCACCTGTAATAATTTCGCTTGTCCAGCCATCAGGTAATTCACAAAAACTAAATGCTTCGGTCAAAAGATTAGTTCCCTCTCCTGCTCCTACTACACGCACATTGTCAAAACCTGCCCACCAAGCCCAAGTGTCATCATCATCGTATTCGAACATAAGGTGCATATTGGTACTTGCATAAAAACTTAGGTCAGTAATAAAAGCTACCTTATCATAAAACTGTTCGCCAGTTTGACCTTGATCTCCTGTATAACTTTTTAGTAAAATATAATCACTTCCATCAAATACATAAATATTGAAAGCAGATGTTTCATGCTGTCTGAAAGTAAGGTCTACACTAAAATTGATGTTAGGATATTGAGTAGCATCGAAGGAAGGGCTGAGTACTTGAACTTTATGCGCTGGTGTATCTTCACCTGTAGCATCATCATCTATAATAAGCATACAAGAGCCGTCGATACTCGCACCATTAGAAGCAGGGTTTTGAGGCATCCCTACGTACCAAGTTGGATTACCTGTACTGATGACATTAACCGACCAATCACTAGGCAATGTACAGTTATTGAAGTTTTCAAATAGTAACTCCTCTTGTGCATATAGGCTGCTCATCGCACAACCTAAAAAGATTAAGAATGCAAAAAAATACTTCAAATTAGAATTGGTTTAGTAGACTTTTTCTAAAGCATTTTGCATAGAAGTTGTTTAGAAAAGTCTTGTAGTACGTTAATTTCTGCTTTTAGTGGTTGGTTTTTCGCTCTTTATTGGTTCTTTTTGTAACAGGGTTAGCGTTCTTCCTGATCAAAATGAAAATGCAATTAAAAATAAAAATACTGTTTTCGCTGATTTACAGTGCATTATATGTAAATCAATCCTTATTTATACACCTTTTCATTTGTCACAAAGCAGTGCAAAAATAAGCAACTACATTAATATTTTTCCTATTTATTGAGTATTTTCGGTTAAAGAATGAATACTTTAAGTCAAAAATGTCTTTTAAGTGCACACTATTCGATTACAAAATCGGTTTTTAACATAAACTCTATATGGTGTCCATAAAAATTGAGTAATTTTGACATTTAATATATCGAAGTTGTTTAAAAACTACTTACTGGTTTCTAAAAAAGTCTTTTTGATCTACTTTTCACTTTTGAATCGCCACGTAGCCCTGCTATGTGACTCTTAAAAAGCCTCAATTAGTCCAAAAACCCTAATTTTAGAATCTCACCAGTAATTCTTAAACAACTACTTCACCTCAGAAAGCCTATTAAAAAAACTACAACCAATTTCTACTATGCTTGGTCCATTAGACCCCTACACACCTAGTACGCAAAAGCCTTGGAATAAGGAACGAGTTGCCCATCTCTATCGAAGATTGGGTTATGGTGCTAGTTTGGCAGAGATAAATGATGTGCTCAATGCTTCTCCTGTTGTAAGTCCTTCCCAACTTGTTGATCAATTACTTGATTCCGTTTTGAATGCTCCTGCTCCAGTTGCTCCTTTTTGGGCAAATTACACCAGTACAGATTATAATGGCGATGATGTGCTCATTGCACAACATGAAAATGAATTTACCAATCGTTGGGTAAGCGAGCAAGCTACGGATAGTATTCGAAGTAAAATCACCCTTTTCTGGCACAATCATTTTGTCACAGAGAAAGAAGTGTATGGCTGTAATTCCTATATGTGGTCATACTATGCTCTGCTACACCAGTACGGACTTGGCAATTTTAGAACCTTTGTAGAGGAGATGGGAAAAACACCTGCCATGCTCGTTTACCTCAATGGAAACGAAAATGTAGCGGATGAACCTAATGAAAATTATGGGCGTGAATTATTGGAGTTATTTACCTTGGGTGAAAATAATGGCTATACCCAAGATGACATTGTAGAAGTAGCTCGGGCCTTAACAGGTTGGCGATGTGCGATGTACGAATGTACAGCTCCGTATTTCGATTCCAATTATTACGACAGCAGTCCCAAAACTATTTTTGGTCAAACAGGCAACTGGAATTATGATGATGTGCATCAATTAATTTTTACGGTTCGTAGTGAGCAAACAGCTTATAATATTTGTTCGAAAATATATCGCCACTTTGTCTATGATGAAATTAATGAAGAAGTGATTAGTGGCATGATGTTGACCTTTCAGCAAAATAACTTTGAACTAGCACCTGTTTTTCGGCAGTTGTTTAAAAGTGAACATTTCTTCGAGTCGGTTCTTATAGGAGCACACATCAAAAGTCCGATTGAGAGTTTTATGAATGTCATCAAAGCTGCTGGCTTAGATATTCAAGAAGATTTCAATAGTGAATTTTTAGGATTTATGACTTATGGTTGTATGGAATTGGGGCAGTCCTTTTTCAATCCTGTAGATGTGGCAGGTTGGCCTGGTTATCATGATTGGTTAAACGAAAATACGCTGACGACTCGTTGGAGTTTTATGTCAGATTTGTTGTTTTATTTTATCCAAACTTCAGGCAAAGGGAAACTATTAAATCTTGCCATCGAACTAACGAACAACTCTAATGATCCGCAACTAATTACACAGGCCATAGCAAATCATTTTTTGGTACGACCGCTTGACACGATTCAGTTAGAATCTGCTACACAATATTTCAAAGGTGAGATTCCTCAAAATTATTTTGATGATGGTTCTTGGAATTTGTATTGGGATGAAGTACCCGACCAAATTTTGAATCTATTAAATTACCTTGCACGTTTGCCAGAATTTCAGTTAGCTTAATTCCGAAATATATCAATTCAACATATTATGTGCGACGATCATAAATCTTCTATCAACAAAAAAATAAAAGAACGTTTTGGCGCTAGCCTAAAACATGGGCAAGCGCATGAGCAACAACATCGTACCTCTTCGAGGCGAGATTTTCTTTACCGCTCGGGACTGATGCTGGCAGGTGGTAGTATGCTTTTAGGTAATACCTCACTTTCTGCATTTAATCCTAGTCCCTTACTTTCTAGTATCAACGATTCAGAATGTGGCGATCGAATTTTGGTCTTGATCAGATTGAAAGGAGGCAATGATGGGTTGAATACGATCATCCACAGAGGCAACGACGAGTACTATAATATCCGACCAAATATCGCCATTCAAGAAAATAATCTTTTTGCTTTATCTACTGAATTTGGAATGCCAAATGTGATGAGTGACCTCGAATCGTTTTGGGGAGAGGGGATGATGAAAGTTGTTCATAATGTTGGTTATCCTGATGCCAATTATTCACACTTTCGCTCTTCCGACATTTGGGCTTCGGCTTCCGACTCTGATGAATTGATTTCTACAGGTTGGTTAGGTCGATTGATCGAAAACGATTACCAAGCATTTTTGGATGCGCCTCCTGTTATTCCTCCTGCTTTGCAAATAGGTGTACAAGCCAATATGATTTTTAGAGCTGCTGTTGGTAATACAGCCTTGGCTATCAGCAATCCTTCAGAATTTTACCAAATTGCACAATCAGGTCAGCTATATGATATCAATGGATTGAGTAATGACTATAATGATCAAGAATTGAAGTTTGTCCGCAATATTGCCAATAGTGCATTCCGCTATTCGGAGACCATTCGAGAGGCATATAGTAATGGTAGCAATCAAGTGAATTATCCACAACATTATTTATCAGAACAACTCGCGATTGTTGGTCGCTTAATCAAAGGTAATTTGGGGACAAAAATTTATATGGTAACCATTGGTGGTTTTGATACCCATGCCGATCAGATTCCAGCACATCCTCAATTGCTCAATAATTTGGCAACTGCTGTCAACTCATTTTATACCGATTTGGCTGCTAGTGGTCATGCTCAAAATGTTTTGACGATGACCTTCTCCGAGTTCGGTCGAACGATTTTTGAAAATGGTTCGATGGGTACCGATCATGGTACGGGTGGTCCGCTTTTAGTTTTTGGCGAAGATATTGGCAATGGCTTTTTTGGTGAGGCACCAGATTTGTTGACCGTAGATGAGTATGGTGATCCGCTTTATAGTGTCGATTTCCGTTCGGTGTATTCGACGATGCTACAAGATTGGTTATGTGTAGATGAGACAGTAGTTGATTATGCTTTGGGCAATCATTTTGATAAAATAAATGATCTTGTGCCTACAGCTACTCCCCCAATTGGTGCGAATGAGACGGCTGCTTTATTAGGACATAATCCTCTTCGTTC
>JAHDIP010000385.1 GCA_020630735.1 Saprospiraceae bacterium
TAGCAAAAGAGCATAAACGAAATCAGGAAGTTATTTTTTAACCATTACTTAATTATCAATTAATTTTAGTAATAGTCGTGAGCTACTTAAATGTTGTATCGTAATGGCGATTATTATACAGCAACCAAATACCGATAGGTATACATTCGATTTTTGCAAGACGATATGCCATATTTATACAAACTAATACAGCTATAAATTTAATACACTGTAACAAAATTGTAAGAAATTTATGTCACAGTGTATTTAACTAAAACTATGGAAAAAATCATAAGTATAAAAGAACTAGATGAGCAAAGCTTAGTACCATTATTAGATTATTGGTTTAATGCTGATCAAAAATATTTGACATCTTTGGGAGCTGATATTTCTAAGCTTCCTTCTAGAGAAGATTTCAAAACAATGTTGCTTAGTCAATTATCAAAGCCAATAGAAGAACGAAATGCTTATTGCTTGATTTGGTATTTAAACGAAAAGGCAATAGGTCATTCGAATACCAATCCAACGAGTTTTGGAGATCATGCCTTTATGCATTTACACATTTGGTATCCCGAATATCGACGTAAGGGATTAGGGCAACAATTTTTGAAACCAACCATAAAAGCTTTTTTTGAAAACTTAAAAATCAATACTTTATATTGTCAGCCCTTTGCCGAAAATAATGCTCCCAATAAGACGATTCCTAAATTAGGCTTTGAATTTGTAGAAGAATATGAAACAGTACCAGGTTCTATCAACTTTAAACAAGTAGTCAAAAAATGGCGGATGACAAAAGAAATTTATAAACAGTATTCTGATAAAAAATAAATAAAATAGCCTCTTAAACATTGGAACTAAAACTATGAAAAATACCGTTAATGTTTTTATTTTATTTGTATTACTGGCTTTTTCTTGTAGTAGTTTTTCGAACATACAAACGAAAGAATCAGAATTGTTGGAAGAACTTGAAATCCTTAAAATTCTTGCTGATGCTAAAAGCGTTTACCAATCTATCGAATATTTATTTTGTCCGATGCCTCCCCACGGAAAAATAAAATTTGAAAATAAAGAATTCGTCTTACTCAAAGAACGGATGGACTTGTCTATAGATGAAATAAAAAAAATAGCCCCAACATTTCACATGAATTCTTTACCTTTTAATCTTAAGATAACGGAAGAAAATCAAAAAGAATTATCAACTGTTTGTTTATCTTTATTAAAAGATATAGAAGAAGTAAGGGTATTGATGTTGAAAGAAAAAGGAACTATTTCTTTGAAATACTTAGAGCATATTATTGCCTTATCTTCTCAAAATGTTGGTGACTACTATATTAGTGTTAGTCTTATAGATAAAATGCATAATCTAGTAGATCATCCATTAAAAAATACAATAGAAGTATTATATTTTAATGAATCAACTTTTGGAGATGCTGACAAATATTTTGACCAAAGTTTATGGCAACTGGTGAAGCATTGTCCTAATTTACAAGTCTTATCACTTGGTAGTACTCGTATGAATACAGAAACACTTGATAAAATTAATCTACATGAATTAAAAAAATTAAAAGTGTTAATTTTATATAGTAACAAGCTAACAGAATTACCTGTCAAGATCACTGAGATGGAGCAGTTATTGATGCTTGATTTGAGTGGTAATTATATAAAAGAATTTCCTGATCTTTCTAAATTAAAGAACTTAAAGTTTTTGAAGATAAATGGTAATGCTATTACCGAAGAAGTATTTGAAGCTATCAAGAAAATGCTGCCGAACACAGAAATTGATGCAGGAAAGCGTTTCAGGTAGATTGAAAATGAAAATTACTTACACCTTATATTTATGAAACTAAAATACTCTTATAATTTGAAAAAAATAATATTACCATTCGTTTGTAGCTTTTATGTTTACTTCTCTATTGGACAAAAATCCGATGGAAGATTGGATTGAGGAAGAAGTTCTATAAAAGCAACCTTGGAACGACCTTTAACGACTGATCCTGATGAAATAGGAGGAATGACTGAAGAAAACTTTGGAGGTTTTGATGTACCATTTTCGCACTTTGAAAAATACATACAAAAGATTGATTGTGCAAATGTTTTAAAGACTGCTATCATCGTAAAAGAAGAACAATATTTAGCCTATACAATGGATTGGTTTAAGGAGGATGATTATCAAGTTTTCTACGAAAAGACAGATGCTCTACTTAATCAACAATTAAGAGAATATGAATCCAAAAACAATTTGAAACAACTCCTTCACCATTTAGAAGAAGGCCCCAAACAATGGTACTTATTGTATTACTATGAAATAGAAAAAAAAGTAGGCTTCTATGAAGTGGAGGCAGGGTATCAACGAAAAGGGATGAACGTAGATTTCGGCTACTTTTATCAAGACGATAAATGCGAATTTGTACTGCGTGAAGATTTCGAAAGAGCCTATAAGTGTATTGATTATTTTTGGGAGTCTGATACAGAAGAAGATTTGATAAATCGAAAAAAGAATTTTAAAGAAAACTTCTTGGATAAATATGAGTTTGGCGCAAGCTATTTATCTGTAAGTTACTAAGACATACTCTAAGGCAAATTAAAACTTTAAAAACATGAAGATAAATTATAAACAATCAATGATAGGAAGTGCCTTTGCATTTGTATTAGCAACGAGTTGTTGCTGGCTTCCTTTCTTGATTATTGCATTAGGGGGAGCGACAAGTCTGGTGAGCCTCAATGCTGGTCTTGAAAAATATAGTGGATTCTTTATGACTTTAGGGCTAGGATTCTTTCTGTATGGAGGCTATCAATTTTATACAATGAAAAATAAAAAAATGAATACAAGTGATTTAATTTTATCATCAATAATTACTTGCCCAGAATGTGGTTTTAAAAAAGAAGAAATCATGCCGACTAATGCTTGCCAATATTTTTATGAATGCGAAAGTTGTCATACTGTTTTAAAACCTAAAGAACAGGATTGCTGTGTCTATTGTAGTTATGCTACAGTACCTTGTCCACCGATCCAACTAGACCAAGATTGTTGTAAGGTAAACTAACGTTAATGAGCATCAATTGGTTTTCAAATGCTTACTTTACTGTCGATTCAATTCATATCATATTTTTATAAACTTAAAAAAGTTTCACTTATTTCGTTCATTGCAGGCTCAAATATTAGGTCGATATACCTACTATTTAGTTTAAGGATCATCATTGGTAGCTATCCTTTGATTCTCAGTAGCTTTAATCGTTTGATAATCCCAAAACCACTTTGGTTTCAGTATATATAAAATAATTGCTAAATTTGATTTACATTGAATTTTAAGTAGCATTATCAATATCAATAATAATTAAAGTTTAATAATGAAGTTAATCAAACTATTGGTCTTCACTTTTGTAATAATAATATTTAGTTGTAAATCTAAAAATGATAAACCCCAAATGAGTGCGATAGAAGAAAATTACAAATCTGTAGAAAATTTATGGAACGAATTTATGGTTAAAAACCCTAATAATAAAACTAAAGAAATACCAATATCTTTTTATTTTTGTGATAATGAAAAAGATGCAAATGAATGTGCTGAATTAGTAGTTAAAGGAATAAAACAAGCTACTGCAAGTTCTTTGTGGTGGTATAAAAAGAATAATGAATCACTTCCTAAAATTGGAGATCAATACATTGTTACGGATTGGAATGGAAATGCGAAAGCGATAATTGAAACAACTAAAATTGAACAAGTACCCTACAATGAAATTACAGCTGAATTCGCAAAAATTGAAGGTGAAGGTGATAAGTCTTTGAAATACTGGAAAAAAGTTCACGAAGCTTACTATAAAAGAGAAATGGAACCATCAGGAGATCAATTCAGTGAGGATATGATAATTGTTTGTGAATACTTCAAGACGATCTATTTCAAATAAAAAAGCCGAACCACTAACATTGTACTACTGACTATTTTCTCCCTATCAGTCGAAAAATATCAGTAGTACGTGATACGAACAATGATGATAATTTCGTATGACTAAAAGGGCTTTCTCATAAAAAACACGTAAGTGAACAAAAAGTGTAAATTTGGTTT
>JAHDIP010000082.1 GCA_020630735.1 Saprospiraceae bacterium
ATCAAAAAAATCTTCGCCCTAAAATTTACCGAATTAATTATCGTGAGCTACTTAAGTAAAATTGATAAACCTTATTCTTCTTATTTCCTTAGAAAATGTATTGAATTTATTCCTAAATTTGCAGTATGAATTTTTCTTCCAAACTTATTGAAGAAGCTGTCGAAGCCTTTGCTAGTTTGCCTAGTATCGGAAAAAAAACAGCATTACGTCTTGTGTTGCATCTAATCAGTCAACAAGAAGAAACAAGCGAACAATTTGCCGAAGCGATTGTCAAGATGAGAAAGAATATTAAGAGCTGTAAAGTTTGTCATAATATTTCTGATGCTTCCACATGTAACATCTGTGTAGATGTGCGGAGAGATCGTTCGTTGGTTTGTATCGTAGAGAGTATACGAGATGTAATGGCAATAGAAGATACGGCACAATACAAAGGTTTATACCACGTTTTAGGTGGAGTGATTTCTCCGATAGAAGGTATTAGTCCAACCGATCTTAATATCGATAGTTTGGTAGAGCGAGTTGAAAAAGGAGAAATCAAAGAGGTGATTATGGCTATTAGTCCGACGATAGAAGGAGATACAACGATTTTTTATATTTCTAAAAAATTGAAAGCGCATAATGTAGGTGTAAGTACAATAGCGCGTGGTATTTCTTTTGGGGGCGAACTAGAATATGCAGATGAATTGACACTTGGTCGGTCGATTGTAGCCCGTACACCTTACCAAAAAGAATAAGACAAGAAGATTATTTATTCATTTTGTCTAGCAGCAACATCTTAATTACTTTTATACTACTTCTTGTTTAAAAGTAAAAACTCTAAAAACTACGGATGAAATTATCCGTTATCATTGTCAATTATAACGTTAAGTATTTTTTGGAACAGGCTCTGCTATCTGTTCAGAAAGCATCTGTAAACTTATCAGTAGAAGTTTTCGTAGTAGATAATAATTCTGTTGATGAATCGGTGTCAATGGTACGAGAAAAGTTCCCTGAAGTAAAGTTGATTGTTAACCAACACAATCCAGGTTTTTCTATTGCTAATAATCAAGCGATTAAAGAATCAAAAGGGGAATATATTTTATTGCTCAACCCCGATACCGTTGTCGAAGAAGATACCTTCGAAAAATGTGTAGCCTTTATGGATGGGCACCCAAAAGCTGGAGGTTTAGGCGTAAAAATGATTGATGGTTCTGGAAATTTTTTGCCAGAATCAAAACGAGGATTTCCTTCTCCCTTTGTTGCCTTTAGTAAGACCTTTGGCTTATCGAAACTATTTCCCAAATCAAAACGATTCAACCATTATCATTTAGGTTATTTAGATGAAAATGAAAATCACGAAGTAGAAGTACTTGCAGGTGCTTTTATGATGCTACGCAAATCGGTACTGGATAAAGTTGGATTATTAGATGAAACGTTTTTTATGTACGGAGAGGATATAGACCTTTCGTATAGAATTGTAAAAGGCGGATACAAAAATTATTATTTAGCAGATACCACGATCATTCATTATAAAGGAGAGAGTACAAAAAAAGGAAGCCTCAATTACGTGCGTACCTTCTATAATGCTATGATCATATTTGCAAAGAAGCATTTCAAAGGAGAGCAAGCTCGACTATTTGTATTGATGTTGCAAGTAGCCATTTATTTTAGAGCATTCTTGACTTTGGTCAGTAATTCACTGAGAAAGTTATATCTGCCAGTTTTAGATGGAGCCATTATTTTTATTGGGATGTATTTTATAAAAGATTTTTGGGCAACGCATTATTTTAATGACCCAAATTATTATAAACCCTCTTTTCTATATTTTAATGTACCGCTTTATATTGGTATTTGGCTAGTATCTGTTTATTTTAGTGGAGGCTACGATAAACAAAGAAATATCCGATTGCTTGTACGTGGATTGATGGTAGGGACTGTTTTGTTAGCTGCAATCTATGGTTTTTTGGATTTACAATATCGCCCGTCACGAGTACTGATTATCCTCGGAATGGTTTGGGCAATTTTAAGTACAGCAGGCTTGCGAGTATTGATGCACTTTTTAGAATATGGTAATTTTGATATTGGAAGTCAGAAACCAAAAAATTTGATTATCGTAGGTTCTAAGAAAGAAAGTGAACGAGTGCTAAATCTTATTTATGCAGCTCAGGTGCAGAAAAATTTTATAGGTGCTGTAGCGCCAAAAGGGGTTGACGATACAAAGACTTATCTTAGTAGTTTGGAACAATTGGATGAAGTTGTTTCCATTTATAAAATTGACGAACTCATCTTTTGCTCGAAAGACATAAGCTCTCAAGCAATTATGTATTGGATGACGAAGTTAGGTGCTACTATTGATTATAAAATAGTACCTAAAGAAAGTTTGAGTATAATCGGTAGTAGTTCTAAAAACACTGCTGGCGAATTATATACCATTGATATCCAATTTAATATTGCGCATTATATGGGGCAACGTAATAAACGTATATTGGATATACTACTTAGCCTGCTTTTTGTAATTTTGTTACCAATTGTTATTTTTTTTGTAGAAAATAAAGTTGGATTCATTAAAAATATATTGTCGGTACTTTTGGGAAATAAAAGCTGGGTAGCTTATGAACGCAGCCAAGCACAACAACATAATTTGCCACCTATAAAAGCAGGAGTACTTAGTCCTATAGATGGGCTAACAGCGATGAATATAAACGAGCCTACCATACAACGATTGAACTTTCTTTATGCCAAAGATTATATGACAAGTAATGACTTAGATATTATTTGGAAAGGATTCAAACATTTAGGTCGCAACCAAAAATAAAAAATAAACCCTATGTTAAAAGATAAAGTAAAACATTTAGCGAATGCCTATCATAAAGATATTATTTCTATTAGAAGGCATTTACACCAAAATCCTGAATTATCTTATCAAGAAGTAGAAACAGGAAAATATATTGCACAGCAATTAGAAGACTTACAAATCGAACACGAACATGGTTGTGCAGTAAATGGTGTTGTTGGTTTGATTAAAGGAAAAAATCCTGATCGAAAAATAATAGCGCTTCGAGCTGATATAGATGCTTTACCAATAACAGAAATAAATGAGGTGCCTTATAAGTCTAAAAATGAAGGTGTCATGCATGCTTGTGGGCATGATGTACACACAGCGTCGCTACTAGGAGTAGCCCGAATTTTGAATGAGCTAAAATCAGAGTTTGAAGGAACTGTAAAATTAATATTTCAACCTGCAGAGGAAAAACTACCAGGAGGCGCATCTATTATGATTAAGGAAGGAGTACTCGAAAATCCAAGACCAATAAGTATTATTGGGCAACACGTACATCCACCATTAGCCGCTGGTAAAATAGGTTTGAAACCAGGTATCTATATGGCATCGGCAGATGAATTATACTTGACGGTAACAGGTAGGGGAGGGCATGGTGCTTTGCCACAAGATTGTATAGATCCTATCGTTATTACGTCGCATATTATTGTAGCTTTACAACAGATCGTTAGTCGAAATGCTAATCCAGCGATGCCTTGTGTAATGACTTTTGGAAAGATTAATTCTACAGGTGGCGCTACGAATGTCATTCCAAATGAAGTAAAGTTAGAGGGAACATTCCGAACAATGGACGAAGAGTGGAGAGCAGAAGCGCATCGCCGAATGAAGAAAATGGCAGAAAGCATTGCTGAAGGAATGGGAGGTTCTTGCGAAT
This sequence comes from Saprospiraceae bacterium, assembly GCA_020630735.1. Lineage (GTDB taxonomy): Bacteria > Bacteroidota > Bacteroidia > Chitinophagales > Saprospiraceae > JAHDIP01. The sequence continues at coordinate 3,693 of JAHDIP010000082.1, forward strand.
TAATTATTAAGAAAGGCTATCCTTCTCTTGTTAATGATGAACCATTGACTATTAAAACAAAACAGTTTGCCATTGAATATTTAGGAGAAGAAAATGTAGTTGATTTACCAATAAGAATGACTGCAGAAGATTTTGCATACTACTCTCAAGAAATGCCTGCTTGTTTTTACCGACTGGGCACTGGGAATGTGAGTAAAGGCATCACTTCTCCCGTGCATACGAATACCTTTGATGTAGATGAAGATAGTATTGAGTTGAGTATAGGTTTGATGTCTTGGTTGGCCATAAAAGAATTAGGAAATTAATGCAAAATACATTATAAAAATTAAAATATGTATTTTAAATGTACTATCTTTGAAGAAGATAATTATGCGTGAAAAGATAGTGAAATAATGGATTTATAGTTGAAAAATTTAATTATGAGGAGTTTTTTGACTATATTATACCATATTGTAACTAAAAAGAACATTTTGGCGTTATAATTGATGAAAAGAATAAATATGTTAATTTACCTCATTTCACTTAAATACTGTTAATAATACTATGGCGAAAATATTAGTTGTCGACGATGAACAGAGTATCAGAAAAACCCTTAGAGAAATCTTAGAGTTTGAAAAATATGATGTAGACGAAGCTAGTGATGGACTAGAGTGCTTGGTAAAGCTTAAGAAAGCAAAGTACGATGTTGTCATCATGGATATCAAAATGCCTAAGATGGATGGTATGGAAGCATTGGAGCGTGTACAGCTTCTAGTACCAGATACGCCCGTTGTAATGATTTCGGGGCATGCCAATATTGATACAGCTGTAGATGCTGTAAAGAAGGGAGCATTTGATTTTATCCAGAAACCGCCAGACTTAAATCGGATGCTTATTACCATTCGTAATGCAATGGATAAATCAACATTGATTACAGAAACAAAGGTACTTAAGCGTAAGGTGTCTAAAAGTAAAACGCAGGAGATTATCGGCGAATCGGCAGGTATCAAACGAATCAAAAAGACAGTTGATACAGTAGCGCCAACCGAAGCTCGTGTATTGATTACAGGTGACAATGGTACAGGTAAAGAATTAGTGGCTCGTTGGTTGCATGAAAAAAGTGCACGTGCTGGTTCATCTATTGTAGAGGTAAACTGTGCAGCTATTCCATCAGAATTAATTGAGAGTGAATTATTCGGTCACGAAAAAGGTTCGTTTACTTCTGCTCATAAACAACGTATCGGAAAGTTTGAACAAGCGAATGGCGGTACTATTTTCTTAGATGAGATCGGCGATATGAGTTTATCTGCTCAAGCAAAAGTACTTCGTGCTTTGCAAGAAAATAGAATAACTCGTGTTGGTGGCGACAAAGAGATTCGTGTTGATGTAAGAGTACTTGCAGCAACGAATAAAGATCTTCGAAAAGAAATTGAAGCTGGTCGTTTTAGAGAAGATTTATATCATCGTTTGGCGGTAATTATTATTCATGTACCACCATTAAACGAAAGAGCAGATGATATTCCATTATTGGTTAATCATTTTATAAAAGTGATTTGCGAAGAAAATGGTCATAGCGTAAAAGAGATTACAAAAGAGGCATTAACTGCTTTAAAAAATGTAAACTGGACAGGTAATATTCGTGAATTGCGAAATGTGGTAGAACGTTTACTTATTCTTAGTGAGGCAAAAATCACTGAAGAAGATGTGTTCAACCATGTTGTACCTGCAACAAATGTATAGACTTTAAACAAAAAATATAAAAGGTCGACGTTCTTTTTTTAAGGGCGTCGATTTTTTTATTTCATAGTTTTCTTAGCCTTAAACAAATATCATATTAAACAGACTTATAATCTCTTGAATCTTTGAAAAAAAATATGTAACTAGCAATAGTCTGTCTGCTAAGGCGGACTTTTTATTTTAACAAACACGAAAAAATGGAAGAAAATAAAGAAAATAAAGTCGTTGCAAAACGAAATATGAAGCAATGGGCTAAAATGAAAGGGGAGAATTCTTGGACAATGTTCAAAGTTATTTCTGAATTTGTTGATGGCTTTGATACTCTTAATAATATTGGTCCTTGTATTTCGATCTTTGGTTCGGCACGTACTAAGCCAGGTACATTTTATTATGAATTGGCTGTGAAAATGGCGCTTCGATTAACACAGGAAGGTTATGGAGTAACTACAGGAGGCGGTCCTGGTATAATGGAAGCAGGTAATAAAGGTGCTAAAATGGGTGGAGGTCCATCGGTAGGACTTAATATTGATTTACCTTTTGAGCAAAGCCATAATCCTTATATTGATTTTGATAAAAATTTAAACTATCGTTACTTCTTCGTTCGTAAAGTAATGTTTGTAAAATATGCTCAAGCCTTTGTCGTAATGCCAGGTGGTTTTGGTACAATGGATGAGTTGTTCGAAGTTTTGACCTTGATTCAAACGAAGAAAATTACTGCAGTGCCTGTAATTTTGGTCGGTAAAAGTTTCTGGACAGGTATGAAAGATTGGATTGTGAAAGTAATGCTTGAACAAGAAAATAATATCAGCGAAGGTGACTTAGACTTGCTTCCTATTACGGATGATCCTGATGAGGTAATGAAAATTATTAACGATTTTTACTCTGACGGAAAAGGTAGTGAATTGAAACCGAATTACGAATTGTAATTTACTTGAAAATATAGATAAAAGGTGGAACGTACTTACCTCGTACGTTCCACCTTTTTTTATGGAATATCGTTATTGTTTTTTTGTTTCTTTGACTTTGTTTCGATATCAAGAAATTGCCATGCAATTCCGAAACGAATATTACTGACTAATTCAGGACGATTGGCTGTTCGATAAAACACATCATTAGAAATGAGGTGAGTTAAATTTTCCCATTTGAAAAAAGCTCTAAATCCTTTTACTTTAAAACTAAGGAATAAATCGACAGCAGGATAAAAACTAGCCTCTTGTACATCCTGAAGGTGATACTGACCAATTGCTGGCTGATAAGCATCAGGCAAAAATGCGTCATTATATCTCAGATCGAATCCACTTTTTAAAAGCAATGCTCTTTTAAATAATCGACCATAATAATACAAACTATGTTTACTTGTCAGACGAGGTAAGTGGATGATTCCTTTATTAGTAGCTTCTTGTACTACTATGGTATTGTCCAAATGAAACTTACCTAAGTTAAAATCTTTACGAACAATCAACTGTAAAATATTAAGCGCTCCACTTTCTTGAAGTGGTGTGGCATCCGAACCAAAATAAATATAGTTATTGAGCAAGTGATAACGGCCAGAAAATTCCATATTGAAACTAGGCAATGCATATGTCGCAATCAAATTAGTCTCAATCGGTTTCTTAAAATCGTTTGCCCAAACTTCTTGTTGTGAAATAAAAAATTGTTGCTGAACTAAAGTAGGTGCATAACGCTGATTGATGGCTTTGGCTCGAAAGTTTCCAATAGTACCTAAGTCAAAAAATAAATCACCACTAATATGATAATCACCACGATTATCTAGCAGAGCAAGCTTCGCTTTTGTATTTAGCTCCAAACGATTGTTTGGAGTATATTGCCATTTTCCAGTAAGGAAAAGATTATTGATATTGTTGTTTAGAGGTTCTTGTTCTACGATGTAGTAAATATGTTCCAGTCCAACTTGCAATAAATCTCGTTGCTTTTTGAGACCAATATCTTTATCTCGTTGTAGTTGGTAGGTGCTAACCGCAAATTTATTTTGAATCGTTTTGACACCTATATAATGACGTAAACCTCTAGTATCTTCTAGGAGATTATCATAAAATATGGTATCGTTTGATGTGTTTGTAATCAGGTCGCTAAACTTATAGTAACTAGCACGATACAGGGCTTTGTGCATAATACTAAATTGTCGACGAAAGAGTGAGTCCTTTGTTGCATTTAGCTTTAAATGATGCGTATAACTCACTTCTTTATGTTGGTGGCGGGTTTGTGCATCATCCAAATTTACTAGTAGAGAAATAGGTCGTTCATCTTGTCGCAAAAAAGTATCATTAGGAATACCTCCATTGTTTTGCTGACTAAAAACATTAGATCCATAAGCTAAAAAAGCATTGTATTTATCATTCTTTCCTTTGTACCAAAAACCAAGGTCGAGAACAGTATGTCTTCCTTTTTGATCTCTAAATTGACTTTCTTGTCGGATACGGGTATAGTCGAGCGAGAAGTAAATACGTTTATCAACTTTTCGTCCAAATTGTAGTTGCTGATAATTATCATTCTGTTCACTTCCTTGAGAAAAAACAAGATTGGTGAAGATTTTTTTCGTCTCGTAATAGGGGAGTTGTGTACTGAATTTGGAATACAATTCGTATTGATTCAATCCGATATTAAAACCAGCTTTTTCTTTCGCTTCATACACCAATCTATTTGTTGGAGTGCCTACATAACCTAAATGTGCCTGATCGTATAAGCCTCTTCGAGTAGGATCATATTGATGAACATAATCCAAAAGAGTATCTTTAAAACTATATTCTTGATCAGGATTATTAGGAAAGATATATTTAAGATCAAAGGTGTCAGGAATTTCAAACAATGGAGCTTCCTCTAAAACAGTGGTTGTATCTGAATTGATATCTTCTTCAGTAAGCTGCGCAAACAAAAAAGTAGAACAACTAAATAATAGTAATGTAAAAAGGCTTTTTCTAAAAATAGGTGTATTCAATTGCGCTAAGTTTTACCAAAATTACAAATCAATCAATAATGTTTTTTCATTTTCTAGATCAAGACCATCATCTGTTTGTATTTCTATTTTGAACGTCATTTCAGTATCTTGGAAATTAACTTTGTCGATAAAGTCTTGGGTGAATGTTAATTCAACACCTCCAAAATCTGTGATGATATCAACATCGATTTCATCTAGAAAAGAAAAATCAGTATCCGCTTCGATGGTGCTATTATCAAATACAAACGCTTTATCAGTGCTCAATTTTAAACTAGACTCTACCAGCATATTTTCAAAATTCTTCTCGCAAGTAGTTGCATAAGCTGAAGGTATTAAACTAAAGTCATTAAAGTAACCAACAACAGTTGTTTGATATTGTACCGAGAGTATAAATTCACCTTCAATAGAATCTAGACTTTCGTAAGCCATATCATAGGCATACATTTCGCCTTCACCTGTAATGCGGAAAGTATCGGTGCAACAGCTTTCGAAAGTAAGTGCAAGTACCAATAGAAGTATAAAACTAAGTACTAACTTTTTCATTTTTTCTCCTTTAAAATTATAAAAGAAAGATTGTTTTAATGAAGTTGTTTAAAAAGTATCTTAATGTCTACAAGCAAATCATTAGCAGCCAGACTCTTCAGCTTTTTTTCGTCCCGTAGCTATGGCTACGAAACTCAAAAAGAGCTTCGATCTGACAACCAAGCATTTACTTTCAACTATCAACATACTTTTTAAACAACTTCAATTTTATTTTTTTTACAAGTTCTTGCCTTTATATACGAAATATACCTGCCGGTATTCGGTTTAGGGATCATCGTTAGTAGCTATCGTTTGATTTTTAGGTACTTTGAACGTTTGACAATCCGAAAACCACTTTGGTTTCAGTATACTATTGGTAGAGGTTGGGTAAGTATTTCAAATTTACACTTCCTCTGTATCACCTTTTTCCATATCAAGTACAGCAGGGTTCATACCCATGCTAGAAAAACCACCATCGTGATAGAGGTTTTGCATTGTAATTTTTTTGGTATAATCAGAAAACATGACAGCACAATAGTCAGCACATTCATCAGCACTAGCATTACCTAGTGGAGACATTTTATCTGCATAGTCGAAAAAGACATCGAAACCTTTTACTCCACTTCCTGCTGTTGTTTTAGTTGGCGATTGAGAAATGGTATTTACACGTACCCCTTTTTCGATACCATAATGGTAACCAAAGCTACGAGCAAATGATTCGAGTAAAGCTTTTGATTCAGCCATTTCACTATAGTCAGGAAACGTACGTTGAGCAGCCATATAAGTTAAAGCTAGAATAGAACCACCTTCGTTAATTGCATCTAACTTCCACATCGTTTGCATCATCTTATGAAAAGAGATAGCAGAGATGTCAAATGTTTTTTGCATCCAATCATGTTTCACATCAGTATATGCTCTTTTTTTGCGAACATTCAATGACATGCCGATTGAGTGTAAAACGAAATCAACTTTGCCGCCTAAAATTTCCATTGATTTTGAAAATAAGTTTTCCATATCTTCCAAGCTCGTAGCATCTGCAGGAATAATTTCAGCATTAAGTTTTTCGCCAAGTGCTTGTATCTTTCCAAAACGTAAAGCAACAGGCGCATTCGTTAATGTAATTGTTGCGCCCTCAGCTACGCATTTTTCTGCTACTTTCCATGCAATTGACATGTCGTCTAATGCCCCAAATATGATTCCTCTTTTTCCCGATAGTAAGTTGTGTGACATAATTTTTAGTGTTGTTTTTAGTAAGTTGTTTTCTATGGTTATGTTATGAAGTCAAGATTAAAATGAAAAGCTTAATTGAAGTACTTTATATCATTATTAACGAGTCATTTTAATGTAGACGTTTATTTTTATTACAAACGAACTTCTTCAATTGTAGAAGTTCCACTTGATTGATCACCAGTAGTCCACTGCCATTTCTCATGAAGTCGAATGCGACCATCTTCTAAAATTTCGGGAGTAGAAATACAAGTACCACCTTTAAAACTTCCATTTTGGTCAAGGTGTTGGTAACGCATATCTAATTCACCACTGCGTTTTACTTTTGCCAGCAAGGTTCCGAAACGAATATCCTTATTTTTATAAGTTCCCCAAACGGTATCACCTTCTTGCCAATAATGAAAAACAGTATTATTATCTACATCACCATTTTTGCTATTTACGATGGCTCTAAATTTTTTATTATTGTAGTTAATCATAATGATTAAAGTTGTAAAAGTTCTTTTGCATTTTCGATAGCTGAGCTAGAAGGAGGACTTCCGCTTAGCATGGTTGCTACAGCTCGGATGCGTTCATCAGATGATAGTAGTTTTACACTAGTAACGGTACGATCAGCTTTATTATTTTTATAAACAAAATAATGTGCATCTGCTTTTACTGCAATTTGAGGAGTATGCGTAATCGAAACGATTTGATGCTGGTCAGATAGTTTGTGCAAAATATTACCCATCTTCAAGGCTACGTCTCCAGAGATTCCCGTATCAATTTCATCAAAAATAAGAGTTGGCAACGGTATGGCACTAGCGACTAAAGATTTGGTACAAAGCGTAAGTCTTGAAAGTTCGCCACCAGAAGCCACATCTTTAATAAGCATGAAATTACTACCTTTATTCGGAGCAAATAAAAAGTTTACTTCATCTAGTCCAGTACTACTTAACTCTTCAAGCGTTTTTATTTCTACCATTAAGCGAGCATGTTCCATAGATAATTGACCTAGGAGTTTGTGTACCTTTTTCTCAAAGCTAGGAACAACAGCCTTACGTTTTTTAGATAAATCTTTCGACAGTTTATATAAATGATCTTCTTGTTTGGATATTTTACCTTCCAATTTTTCAATTTCAGAAGAAATATCGCTGAAAGTAGTGAGTCGATTTTGGAGTGCATCTTGAATCTCAATTAATTCACTAACTGTTTTTACACTATGTTTATTTTGGAGTTTATAAATGAGATCGAGACGTGCTTGTGTCTCTATAATACGTTCACCATCATAAGCGGTATCTTCAGCAATGTTTTCTAGTTCTTGAGCTAAATCTTGCAATTCTAAAACAAGACCTTCATAACGTTGAGAAATATTTTCAAGGTCAGGATGGAATTTTTTAACATTGACAAGACTATGACCAATCGTTTCTAGTTGGTTGATAATTGATTGTTCGTTTTCACTTAATTGTTGAAAAGCACCACCAAGCGTTCGCTTAATATCTTCGGCATTGGTAAGTTGCGATAAGCTTGTCTCAAGTTCATCTTGTTCGCCAGCAATTAGTTCGACCTCATTAAACTCATTCAATTGGAAGGTAAGAAAATCGACTTCCTTTTTAGCCGTCTCATCTTGTTCAATTAATGTTTTGAGTTTTTTTCGATTAACTTGGTACTCTTTATAATGGTTTTGATACTTATTGAGTAAATCCCTATTATTCGCCAATGCGTCAATCATTCGAAGCTGAAAGGAGACGTTATGGATATCGAGGGTATCAAATTGTTGGTGCAAATCAATAAGCGAAGCACTTAACTGTTGGAGAAATTTTAGATTGACAGGTGTGTCATTGACAAAGGCGCGCGATTTTCCAGTAGGAGTTAGTTCACGTCGAACGACTGCTTCCTCATCATAATCGATATCATTTTCCTCAAAAAAATCTTTTAGACCATATTTCGACACATCGAAATAACCTTCAATGATGCACTTTTTATCTTTATCATAAAGTGATTTGGTGTCAGCTCTTTTTCCCATTATCAAGCCTAGAGCACCTAGTAGAATAGATTTACCAGCACCTGTTTCACCAGTAATGATGGTAAGACGGTCAGAAAAACTAATTTCTAAAGCCTCTATGATTGCATAGTTCTTGATTAAAAGCCGTTGTATCATATGCTTATTCTATAGTTCTATAATTCAGGATAGAAAGTGATTTCCATGCTGATTGATGCAAAGTTAACAGATGTTCGCAAATTATTGCATCAACATATTGTTTATTTTGCCGTTTTTTTAAACTTTTTGTTTTATTTTAGTATAAATAAGGAATTAATAAAGAAAAGATAGGACTTAACAAGGTGCAGTTGGCTATCTGTAATACATTAATATAGCTCCAAAAAGGGTAATTAGAGCTGCCAAAACAGAAGCCATTTTGATAGAACGTTGCATATTATTGACAAAGGTCTCAATATCTTCTACATGATTGGGGTATTTGGGATATACCTCGCTTTCCATTTTCTCTTTATTGAAAACATGACTTGGTTCAAATTGAACTCGATTTTGGACAAGCTTTTTGTATACCTTAAATACCTTTACCCGAAAGTAAAGATTTAAGAAAAGCATGGCTACAAATAAACCAATAACTAGAGAAACAAGTATAATATACATAAGCGGTTGAAAAAATCTTCCACAAGATACATCATTTTTTACAGTCCTATTCTCATTTTTTTTATCAAAAAGCCCATTAATTAAATAATCATTTATTTTAATGTAAAATTGGCTCAATTATTGTTATTTATATATATTGAATATTTTTAATAAAATATTTGATTAGATTACATTATATATATAACTTTGTTGTAATATAAGACCCATCCCTCAAACCTACCCATTAACCTTAGAGCCAAACCCGCTCCACCTAACTTAGCTACTATGTAGGTGCTATTTTTTTTATGTTACAAAATACTTACTATGAAACACAAGCTCCGAATTGGTGTGCTTGCTACTGGTCAGCTATTGCTTATAGTTACCCTACTGCTACTGTCTGTTGATACAAAAGCTCAATGCGAGCTTCCTTGTAATAATCTGATTAATGTATCTCTAGATTTAAACTGTCAGGCTGTAATTACTTTAGACATGGTACTGGAAGGTTTTGATACTTTAGACTGTTCAAATCCGCTTGCAATTGAGATATTGGATGCTGATGGCTCTGTTATTCCTACTAACCCTATTGTCGACGAAACTTATGTTGGCCAGACACTTATTGTTCAAGTAGTAGATCAAACAAATAATAATTCTTGTTGGGGCGAACTTTTAGTAGAAGATAAAAACCCACCTTATTTTATTTCATGTGCTGACACAACAATCTTTTGTACAGACAATAATGATGCAAGTGTGGTTGGTGGTGCAATAGCTGCTGATGCTTGTAGCGATTTTAGTCTGAGTTCATCCGATCAGTTGATTGATAATGGAGATTGTGTTACATCTACTATTATTCGCACATGGACAGCAACAGATAGTTATGGCACAGCAACAGATTGTGTGCAAGAAATAACAGTCACGACTCCTACCTTAGCAGACGTAGAATTTCCTGATGATGTTACTTTAGAATGTGATGCTCTTTTCGAACCCGAACATTTAGAAGGGATTATATCTACAGGTATTTACGATGAGGATTACCCTAATGTAAATGGAATGGATATCGTTACTGTACTCTGTAATTTAGGAGCAGTAAAAGAAGATCAAAGTGTTCAGGTTTGTGTTGGTACTATAAAAATACTACGGACCTGGTCAGTTACAGATTGGTGTACTGGTGAGGTGTTGGTTGAAGAACAAGTTATAAAAATAGAAGACTCCTCGATTCCAGAAATAATTTGTCCAGAAGATATCAGCATAAGTACAGATGCGAATAGCTGTACAGGTCAATTGGAATTGCCAGCACCTGTTGGTATGAGTGATGCATGTTCTAGTGCTACTTTGACATATGAAGTTGATGCTTCTTCAGGAGTTCTAAACCAATCTGCAAACGGAGATTGGTCTATAGCAGAATTAGCAATAGGCGTTACAACTATTACTTATACTGTAAATGATGGTTGCGATAATACCTCAACATGTACCTTCGATATAGCCGTGTCAGATAATATTCCGCCTATTCCCGTTTGTCATGAATTTACTGTTACTGGTTTAAATGGTTCTGGTATTTCAAGAGTATACGCTGCTACGTTTGACGATGGTAGCCATGATAATTGTAATCCTGTTTTTCTGAAAGTAAGAAGACATGAAATAGGTGCTTGTGTTCAAACAAACGGTGATGACGATAATGTAGAAAATGGTTATCAAGAATACTATGATGACTATACAGATTTTTGTTGTAGCGATATAGGTGATAGTCCAATCATGGTCATCTTAAGAGTATATGATATTGATCCTGGAGTAGGACCAATTGTCGATGAGCGACATGAAGAGGGAGGCGATCTTTATGGTCATTATAATGATTGTATGGTAGAGGTGACTGCTGAGGATAATCTTCCACCATTTATTCTTTGTCTTCCTGATATTACTGTAAGTTGTAATTACCCAATAGATTTAGATGATCTTTCTGACTTTGGTTCAATCGTTAATAACTCAGAAAATAGAGAAGATATTATAATCAATGATCCTTCTAACCCTACACTATCACAACCATATGATTGGGGGCAAGATGGTTTTGCTGGAGATAATTGCAATGCAACAGTAACAGAAGTAATAGCTACAGATTTAGTTTGTCTACAAGGAACAATTACAAGAACCTTTACAGCAACAGATGATTTTGGTCGAACAACTACTTGTTCTCAAACTATTACTGTTGAAGATTTTACACCTCCTACTTATTCATTTCCTGTAGTTGAATTAACAGTAGCTTGTGGAGATGCGGAAGATTTTTCTATAGTAGGCGAACCTACAGCAACGGATGATTGTAGCCAGTTTGCTATAGGATATGAGGATTTATTTTTGGTAACGAATGATCCATGTAAAACGAAACGAATACGTACATGGACAATAGCTGATTGGTGTACAGGTGAGACGATAGAATATGAACAAAAGATTATTGAAGTTGATGAAATTGCACCAAGTTTCGATAGTGTCCCTGCTGATATTACTGTTGAAAATGATTGTGACGATGCGATACCAACTGTGCAAACGTTGACAGCAACTGATAGTTGTAGCGAAGCAACAGTAAGTTTAGAAGCGGATCAAATAATAGCTGGCTCTTGTGCTAATAATTTTGTGATTATAAGAACATGGATTGCTTCAGATGTATGCGGAAATACTGCTTCTGCTATTCAAGAAATTACGTTAGAAGATACAACCGAACCTTCATTTACAATAACACCAAACGACCTAACTATTGAATGTAATATGGTACCCGAACCAATAGATGTGCAAGCATCAGATGAGTGTGATGGTTTGGTTCCTGTTACTTTTATAGAAAATTTGACAGAAGGTAATTGTCCTGGTAATTATACGATTACCCGAACATGGACAGCTTCGGACGAATGTGGAAATGTTGCTACGAATGTACAAGTCATTGTTGTAGAAGATACAACTCCTCCCACAATTAGTAGTATCGGAAATGATGTAACAATTGAATGTGATGAGAATGCAATTGAAATTATACCTAATATAAACGATAATTGCGATTCTAGTCCTGAGGTTATATCTGAAGAAACGATAAGCGATGGTGATTGTCCCGATTCGTATATTGTCACTCGAACTTGGACAGCAACCGATAATTGTGGCAATGTATCTTCTAGACAACAAGTCATTACAGTACAAGATACCACTACTCCTGTTCTAAAGGATGTTCCTGATGATATGACACTCAATTGTGAAGAAGCGATTCCTGCTGCTGCTCAACCTACAGCAACCGATAACTGCGATGATGATGTTTCTATATCATTGAATGAAGAGATGATGGGTGGGGCTTGTACCAATAACTTTACAATAATCAGAACATGGACGGCGACTGATAATTGTGGAAACGAAGTATCGCATGTACAGACCATTTTAATAGTCGATGATGCTGCACCTGTTTTTTCAGAAGTACCTTTAGATACAACAGTTGAGTGTAATGCAGTACCACTAGTAACGACTCCTACAGTCATCGATAATTGTGATGATGACGTAGGGATTACGTTTGTAGAAAATAGAGAAGATGGTTCTTGTCCAAATAACTATACCCTTACTCGAACTTGGACAGCATCGGACAATTGTGGAAACCAAACAACTACTCAACAAGTTATTATTGTTGATGATACAACTCCGCCTGTTATTACAGGTATTCCTGCGGATGAGATGTTTAATTGTGATGCAGTGAACCCAACCGATCCACCAACTCCAAACATAATGGATAATTGTGATGATGATGTAACACTTACATTCGAAGAAGAATTTATTCCAGGTACTTGTCCAGACACCTATATGATGATTCGTATTTGGACGGCAACCGATGATTGTGGAAATAGTACAACTGCTGAACAAACAATTTCTGTTGGTGATACTGCTGGACCAGAGTTGTCAGGAGTACCTGATAATGTAACCGTTGAGTGTGATGCTATTCCTACTATTCCAACAGTGACTGCCACTGATGATTGTGATGACGATATTACCATTGAGTTTAATGAAAATATAGCGCAAGGTGTTTGTGAAGATAATCAAACAATTACTCGAAGCTGGACAGCGGTTGATGATTGTGGAAATGTTTCTACAGCAGAACAAACAATCGTAGTACAAGATACAACAGCACCGAGTATATCAGGAGTACCAGATGATATTACTATTGATTGTACAGAAGTAGTTCCCTTCCCAGCAGAACCAACGATTACAGATAATTGTGATACAGATGTGATGACCGACTATGAACAATTGGTAGAAACTGGTCCTTGTCCTAATTCGATTATTTATACCCGAACTTGGACAGCGACAGATAATTGTGGCAATTCAACGGTCGAAACAAGAATGATCACTTTTCAAGATATTACACCTCCTGTCATCAATGGTGTGCCCGATGATATTACGATAAGTTGTAATGATGATTTACCGATAGCTGCTAGTCCAACAATTTCTGATAATTGTGATGAGATGGCAACTGTAGTTTATAACCAAGATACTTTTTTTGGTGCTTGTGCTGATGAAGGAAGAGTTGTTCGAACTTGGACAGCCACTGATGCCTGCGGCAATGTTACTGTCGTCTCCCAACGAATTAATTTAGTAGATGATGTTGCACCTGTACTGAGTGGAATACCTGCTGATGCAACCGTTGAATGTGATAATATTCCATCAACAGCAGGAGTTGAAGCAACAGATAATTGTGATGATGATGTAATCATAGAATTAAACGAAGTATTGACAGATAGTCTTTGTGCAGATTCCTATACACTAACTCGTACTTGGACAGCTTCTGACAATTGTGGAAACCAAGATGTACAAACACAAGTTATCCTTATTCAGGATACAACTCCACCTTTACTCAATGGAGTCCCTAATGATATAACGGCTAGTTGTGATGACCTTCCAGATATTTCTACTATTAATGCAACGGATAATTGTGATGACGATGTAGAGATTATTCTTGATGAAACAGTAGAAGGTTCTTGTCCAGATAATATTGTCATCATTCGTACTTGGACGGCGACCGATAATTGTGGTAATGCTACGAGCCAATCACAAATGATTACAACATTCGATAGTACTGCGCCAGTGTTGATGGGTATTCCCGAAGATGTCACGGTAGATTGTTCTGAAATTCCTGATCCTGCAGAACCGACAGCAGAAGATGCCTGCGATGAAATGGTAGATATTGATTATGTCGAAAATAAGATAGATGGGGCTTGTCCTGAATCATTTACCTTGGTGCGTACTTGGACGGCAACGGATCAATGTAATAATCAAAGTATGATGACGCAAACTATCTTTGTACAAGACACTATCTCTCCATTATTGTTTGATATACCCGTGGATCTTACAGTTGAATGTAATGCAATTCCTAATCCAGAGAATCCAAATGTAGATGAAAATTGTGATCCTTCGATTACCATTATTTTTGATCAAACCTTGAGTAATGTACTCTGTACAAACTCTTATACTTTAAGGCGAACATGGACGGCTGTAGACAATTGCGGTAATACAAGTTCTACATTCCAAACAATAGTAGTAGAAGATACCACACCTCCTACAGTAGAGGGTGTTCCAAATGATATTACAGTAGATTGCAGTCAAGTGCCAGCCCCCCCACTTTTAGGCATTGACGTAGTCGGTGTAGACAATTGTGATGAAGAAGCAATTGTTACCTTTGAAGAAATTCGTAATGATGGTGAATGCGCACAAGCGTATACACTTACACGAACATGGACGGCTGTAGATAATTGTAACAATACAGGACAAGTAACACAAGTGATTTCTGTAGTTGATACCATTCCCCCTCAAGTGACTTGTGCTGATGAATTTTCAATTGAGTTGAGAGATTCTTGTGCTTACGTTGCAGAGATCATGGCAACAGCTGTAGATAATTGTTCGCCCGATGGTAATTTGATCTATAGTCATTTTATCGACTATTATACCAATGGGAATATTTATGACCCTAGTTATGTAGATAGTACATTCGATGGTTTGGATGCCACAGGGTATTATCCCGTGGGTATACATGAGGTTACTTTTATGGTAATAGACGAATGTGGTTTAGAAGGTACTTGTACCACTACTGTAAATATTATAGACAATGATTCTCCACAAATTTCTTGCGATGATCTTGAAGTTAATATCGCTGCTGTAGATTATGTAGTTATTGCTGTTGATGATTTAATTACAGGAGTAAATGATTGCTCAGGTGTAACCTTAAGTTTTAGTTTAAATGAACTTGTAACACTTGACACATTTCTATGTGACCAAGTATCGGCTGACCAACAAGTTTTCGTTTATGCTATTGATGACTTTGGTAATTCAACAGGTTGTATTGCGTTTGTAGATGTGAACGATCCTAATTTGTTTTGTAATAACTTGACAGGAGATGTAACCACTGTAAGCGGTCGTATTGCAGATGAGATGGGTGATGAAATAGAGGATGTGAAAGTTGAACTAAGTGATGGAATGCTTATGAATACCTTTACAAATGCTATAGGCGATTATGTCTTCGATGATGTTCCAGTTGGTTCTAACTATACCGTTAGACCAGAAAAAAATGATGACTGGTTAAATGGCGTAACTACTTATGACCTTGTATTGATTCAAAAACATATTTTGGGTGTAGAGCAAATTGCATCGCCTTACAAACTCATTGCGGCAGATGCCAATAATTCAGGATCTGTTACTGCTTTAGATATAATAGAATTACGAAAATTAATTCTAACGATCAATGAAGAATGTCCGAATAATACATCATGGCGATTTATAGAAGAAGACTTTTTATTTCCCTTAGCAGACAATCCGTTTGAAACATCATTCCCTGAAAGCTATTCTATTAATAATTTAGAATCTCTAATGTCTAATATCAACTTTACCGCAATCAAAACAGGTGATGTAAATAGCAGTGCTCTGCCTAGTTCAGGTTTTGCTAAAGTCGAAAACCGTAGTAGGGGAAAAGTAGAATTTAAAACGTCAGATATTGATCTACAAGTAGGAGAGGAGTATCGCATTCCGTTTACAACGGAGCAAATCAAAGAACTTTATGGTTATCAATACACCATCATATTTGATGTCAATGCCCTTTCTTTTATTGATGTCGAAATAGGGCAATTGACGGAGTTAACTAAAGAGAATTTTGGATTTAAACATACTGCGAAAGGAGTCGTTACCACTAGTTGGTCAAGTTTGAATGCGATAGATTTGGATGAAGATGCCGTTTTATTTGAATTAATTTTTACAGCAAAAAACAATGCTAGTTTAAGTGAGGTCTTAAAGATGAATTCTACGATCACTAAAGCAGAGGGATACAGAAAGAATGGAGACTTGTTAGGAGTCGATCTTCTTTTTGAAAAAGAAAAAACGCTAGTAAAAACAAAGATAGAAGAAGTAGAATTATATCAGAACAACCCAAATCCGTTTAGTAAAGAAACGATCATTAGTTTCAACTTACCTGAATCACAAGAAGCTACACTTACCATCTTTGATGTATCAGGAAAAGTTATTAGTATCGTCGATAAAGAATGGACGAAGGGATATAATGAAGTGATTATTGATGCAGAAACTTTACCATTTACAGGTGTGTTTTTCTATCAATTAGAAACGGCAAGTAGCAAACAAACCAAAAAAATGATTTTGATGAATAGATAAAAACAGATTTAAAATCTACTAAGTAACGGCCGAAAAATAAGTTCCGTATTTTGGCTATAGAATTTTTGAGTTTAGACGAATTAGCGAAAGCTTGTGCCAGTGGCACAAAGAGTGCTGTTAAAAACGCAGTAATAGCCTAGCTATTACGAGTATTTTCGACGATGTATTAACTCTAAAATGCCAGCCACAAATCGGGAAGTTATTATTTGACCGTTACTAAAGAAGCATAGTCAAAAATTTAGTAATTATCTTTATTCTTTTGCAACCCTTCTAGGAATTTTTCCTGGAAGGGCCTTTTTTATTCTTTTTTTTTGTAGAAAACAAGATATTCGATTTGGAAGATAATATGATTATTTATCTCTCCTTTACCTAATATCCAATTCAACTTCCTATTTTGTGATAGAAAAACAAACACTATCAGAAAAAATGAAGAACTCCTTACTTTTATTTTGTATGCTATTTTGCATCGGACAGCTTGTTTTTGCACAAGAAACACTCGACTACTATTTGCCTGATGGGAAATATGACAAAGAAATCCCTACTCCAGAAGATATTTTGGGATATCAAATAGGAAAATGGCACGTAAGTCATGACCAAATAGTTATGTATATGCGTGAAGTAGCCAAAGCTTCTGATCGGGTTTTGCTAGAGGAAAAAGGCCGCACTCACGAAGATCGCCCTTTGTTATTACTTACCATTACCTCGCCTCAAAATCAAAAGAATCTAGAGCAAATCCAAAATGATCATATTGCACTAACGAGAGCAAAAGATAGTCAATCTATTGATCTAGAAGAAGCACCCGTGGTCGTCTACCAAGGTTATAGCATTCATGGAAATGAGTCAAGTGGTTCTAATGCTTCTTTATTGATGGCCTACTATTTGGCGGCAGCACAAGGAAAAGAAATCGAAGAACTGCTCGAGAATGTTATTATTCTGTTAGATCCATGCATGAATCCAGATGGCTTACATCGCTTTGCGACTTGGGCGAATATGCACAAAAGTAAAAACCTTATTTCGGATACTGAAAGTAGAGAATTGAACGAACATTGGCCACGTGGTCGTACAAACCATTATTGGTTTGATCTAAACAGAGATTGGTTGCTTTTACAACACCCCGAAAGTCAAGCGAGAATTCGTACCTTTCATGAATGGAAACCAAATATTTTAACTGATCACCATGAAATGGGAGCTAACTCCACTTATTTTTTTCAACCAGGAGTACCTTCACGTACCAATCCATTGACTCCTCCAAAAAATCAAGAACTGACCGAAAAAATTAGTACGTTCCATGCAGCGGAATTAGATGCTATAGGGTCTTTATATTATAGCAAAGAATCATTTGATGATTTTTACTATGGAAAAGGTTCTACTTATCCTGACGTGAATTCTTGTATAGGTATCTTATTTGAACAAGCGAGTTCGAGAGGTCATGCACAAGATAGCGATAATGGTGTCTTGACGTTTCCGTTTACGATTCGGAATCAAGTAAAAACATCTTTCTCAACACTAAAAGCAGCAAAAGCCCTACGAACAGATTTATTAACATACCAAAAGGATTTCTATAAAAACGCTCAGCAAGAATCCATTTTAGATGGGACAAAAGCTTATGTTGTTGGAACAGAAGCGGATAAATCAAGGCTCTATCATTTTGTAGAACTACTTACACAGCACGAAATAGATGTTTACGAATTGAGTAGCAGCATTCGTGCAGATGGAATGAAATTTGATAAAGAAAATGCCTTCATTATTCCGCTAGAACAGCAACAATATCGCTTAATAAAAGCGATGTTTGAAACGCGTACTTCTTTTACAGATAGTTTGTTTTATGACGTTTCCACTTGGACATTGCCCTTAGCGTTTAATCTTAATTATGCCAATGTAAAAGGTAAGGTTGACTTAGGACAAAAAGTAGAAGAACTAAGAAAGCCGTTGGGTAAAGTAGTTGGAAATGAAAGTAACTATGCTTATCTTTTTGAGTGGGACGAATACTACACACCTCGAGCTTTGTACCAATTGCTCAATAAAGATTTGCGAGTAAAAGTTGCTAATCGACCATTTACTGCGGAGACTAGTGAAGGCGAAAGAACGTTTGATTACGGCACTATTCAGATTCCTATTCAAAATCAATCTTTGACCAAAAGAGAATTGTTTAATTTTATACAACAAGTTGCTCGTGAAAATGGTCTTCAAATTTTTGCTACAAAAACGGGGCTTACCTCTACAGGTATTGATTTAGGTAGCCCAAATTTTTCAGCACTCAAATTACCAAAATTATTACTCGTAGTTGGTGATGGCGTAACTTCTTATGATGCTGGAGAAATTTGGCACTTGCTTGATCAACGTTATGACATACCGATAACCTTAGTAGAAGGAAAAGCATTAGGCTATGCAGATTTGACAAAATATACCACTATCATTATGGCAAATGGTTCTTATGGTAGTATAAAAGGAGAAAGCGTTTCGACCTTGAAAAATTGGATTCAAGATGGTGGTAATTTGATTACAATAAAAGGAGCTACTCGTTGGGCTGCGTCAAATAATTTAGCAAGTGTAAAGTTTAGAAGTGCAGTAAGTAGTAAAGGAAAAACAATTATTAAAAAACGACCTTACAATAAGTTGTGGGATGATAGAGGTGCTCAAGTTATTGGTGGAGCTATTTTTAATACAACATTAGATTTAACACACCCATTATCATATGGATACAACAAAAAGAATCTGGCTGTATTTAGAAAAGGAACATTGTTTTTTGAACCAGGTAGAAACCCGTACTCAACACCCATGTTATATACAAACGATCCATTATTGAGTGGTTATATTTCTGACAAAAATAGTTCCTTAGTTCGAAATTCTGCTGGGGTGGTTGTAACTGGACTTGGCAGTGGTCGAGTAATTAGTATGGCAGACAATCCAAATTTTAGAGCCTATTGGTATGGTGGAAATAAACTATTAGCGAATGCTATTTTCTTTTCAAAAATAATTAGCAGAAGTGCAACAGAGAGTGCTCCACACGCCAAGAAAGAAGAGAAAAAAGATGAAGATGATGGGCATGGACACAAACATTAAAATCCTATTTATTAATATGTCTAAATGTAGGCTGTTCAATTTATATGTAGTCGAAGATTCGTTTTTATAATGGACTTGTAGAATGCTGATAATAAGATAATGATCGTTTTTTTTAAGATAAATTTCGTTAGCGGAGAGCTTTCTTTTGTCAAAGCTAGATGATATGTTTTTTGTTTAACTACTGAAAGTTGTTTTGCCTAAAATTGAGATTTTGAACAGCCTATGTCTAAATGAAATAAAGTATGAAAATAACTCAACGCCTTAAAAGTATCAGCTAAATTTTTATAGCTTTCTTTTTCTTATCTATATTCAACAGTAATTCATTGGTAGCACAATGTGTTGACCCATCGCTAATAGACTCTAATGCAAATTGCATCACCCTAGTAGAGCCTGTATGTGGCTGCGATGGAGTTACTTATAGCGCTTCCTAAATGCCTTGTCTTTAAGTACATCTTATCAATACCAAGTAAAAGCGGTTTGCGCAAGTGAAAATTCTGTTTGGTCTACTACACAAACCTTTACGATTACAAATGAACATTGTGATTATCCTGCCAGTTACATTACCTTTAGTGAAACGACAGGTGCTCGAATTGTTTGGGAAATTTATCCAGGAGTTACAAAGTTTTAGTAGGGTAAAACCAACTTTAACTGTTATATTATTGAGTTGAATAATTTATTTGATCAAAAAAAGAATTTACAAATGGCATTAAAAATATTAAAAAATCTAATTATTCTATCATTAATCAATTTTTGTTCAAACT
The DNA here is from genome assembly GCA_020630735.1 of Saprospiraceae bacterium. Taxonomy (GTDB): domain Bacteria; phylum Bacteroidota; class Bacteroidia; order Chitinophagales; family Saprospiraceae; genus JAHDIP01. The sequence goes on from JAHDIP010000082.1 coordinate 24,208, forward strand.
ATGGATTTGCCCAATCACCCATGCAAGTAGCAGGCACCGCTACCAAGACAGCCACTACTTCAGGGAACTGGAGTGCCGCATCAACATGGG
>JAHDIP010000386.1 GCA_020630735.1 Saprospiraceae bacterium
AAAAAAATCCCGAACTTTCTGATCGAAAATTCGGGATGACTCATGTTTTAATTTATTTTGGCAGAATAGCTCTACTCTTTTCGTTCATACTTACAACAACCATGTAGATTATTGTATGTTTCATCGTCTGTTTTTACATTTTCGGTATCATGACCAACTTTAGCTATTGCCTCTTCTATCATTTTTCGATTCGTTTTTTCAGTATCAAAAGTTGTGGTTAACATCTCTTTTTCTTGATCCCAAGAAGCCGATGTTACCCCATCTACAGTAGTTGCTGCCTCTTCAATTCGAGTTTTACACATGCCACAATTTCCAGCGACAAAAAAGGTAACGGTTTCTACTTCTTCCGCTGTTGTAGATTCTTCAGTTTTCAACACTTCTTTTTCAATCGTACCATCTGCCCGTTCGATATTGACCACTATTGGTGTATAACCAGCGTCCAAAACTTGTTGTGCAACAGCATCGATAGTTAAAACATTGGCACTTGGATAAGAAAAATCCATTACACCTGTTTCTATTTCTATCACTAAATCTTTTATCCCATTTAGTTCTTTAAATTTCTTTTCCAAACCAAAGGCACAAAACGGGCAACCAAGTCCATCTACTTGAACAGAAAATTGATCTCGTTCTTTATTTTTTTTCTTCGTTTGTGCATCTAAATTTACACTAAAAAGTAAACTTGCTATAATTATTATGATTGATGAATATTTCATGTTTAAAATTATTTTTTGATTAAAAAATGCCTAGAAAACATATCGTGTTCCTAGGTAGACACTAAATACCCTATTGTAAGGCGACTTAAAGCTATCTACTATCGGAAATTGAAAAGAAGCTTCAATAGTCGTTCTGCCTTTAGCATATTGAATACCTTGGGCATAGGATAAAATAAATTCTTCTAGCTCTACAAACCAACTACTTTGTGTTTCAAAATAGATATTGAGTTGTTTCACAGGATAAGTTGGTTTTAACAAAGGCCAACCAAAGCCTAATTTGTATCGGACTTCATCGTTATCAGAATTGGGTCTAAGGTTATAGCCCAATTCATTAGAGATACCTAATTTGAGGCTCTCATATCCAGCAATAACTCCCAGATAACTTTGATACTCCCCTGTACTAATGCCATCTAAGAAAATAGCTTTACCAGTAGAAAACGTCTGTAGGGTTTTAGCCACCATCCGAAATGTTTTTCCAGTCTTGTCTTTTTTATAGAATTGGTATTTAGCCAATAATTCTATATCTCCCAAACTAGTATCATCATTTCCAAGAAACGTATCTACATTAGAGAATAAAACAACAGGAATATGAAGACCTACTAAACTATTCGATGTTGGTAGGTAATGTGCCATAACAGGAATTTTTATAAAGGTACCCAAGCCTGTATTTCGAGTTTCAATTAATGTTTTCAACACCATTGTATTGGCACTAAGCATTATCGGTTTATCCCCTGTAATCGGTGGTCCTTGAGCAAAACTTTGAGCAGCCGAACTAGTAATAATGAGCACCAATAGACATTTTAGATATTGGTTCATAAACTTCCATTTATAGATTTTGAAATTGCCCAATAACCGTGAGCATAGATTAGACTACAATAAGTATACTGAAACCTAAGTGGTTTTCGGATTGTCAAAGGTTCAAAGTACCTGAAAATCAAACGATAGCTACTAACGATGATCCTTAAACCGAATACCGGTAGGTATAGTTCACTTATTGTATTCCATACAAATAGAGTTTTAGATCAAATTAGGAAGGACTGAATAAGAACAGGAATATCTCTATTCAGTAAAGGAGGTTTATACTTTTTTGAAAGATGAGTTGATATTGTATAATTGGATAGTTCGAAAGCATATACAAATACAGCGACAAATTGCAAATCATGAACACTAAAAAAGGGTGTTTGCGCTTCTACTAAATCCGTTGATAATTTTATGGAAGTAGATTGATTTTCACAACATCCTTTTTTACAGCTTTTCTTTTCGCTATCTACTTGCTGGTGACAACTTTTCGTTGCTTTATGACATTGTTTTTTTTGAGCTAGCTCTACGCAAGATTTTGCTTTTCCAAAAAGGTTAATGCTCTTTAAGTTGCCTTGACATAAATGCATATCTAAAGTAAGCCCTGATGAGGTCAGGAGCAATAACATTGCTAAAGAAAAAGCAATAATTCGATATGGCATTTTAATATGCATTATTACAAAGATACTTCTTCTTTTGATACAAGGCAACCATAATATCTTAAATATTCGTTATTTTATTCAAGCAAATATTCTTCTTTATACTTTTTGACCAATTGCTTAATCTCCTCTTTAGTCTTAATAGTTACCTCTTCTACCTTTTCACTATCCTTAAATACTTCCAAAATATAAGAATCGTTAAATAGTGAGAATATAATAATACCATTTTCCTTTCCCTCATTTATTCGGAGTTCACATAGTTTTTCGTCATTATTCACCCAGTGAGTAATTAACCCATTATTTACAGCATTATAAGGAGGAAGAACCGCATGATAAATAATAGGTAAGTTTGTATCAATTGCTTCTTCTCCAAAATAGTACAAGTCAAATAATGTTTCTTTATAGCTTCTAATGCCAGATTCTATATTTATTTCAAGCGTATTTTTCTTTCCTATTATTGCCGGCCAAGTAAAAGCACCATTCGTGAGTTGATTATTCTCAAAATCAATACTCCCCTTTTCTTCATCTTTAAAATAAGTAATCGTTCCAGATGATTTATCGTCTGAACGATAAGTCACTTTTGAAGTCAATTGATTCTCGTGGTTATAAATGGCATAACCATTAGCTTCTACTTTTAAGGTTTCTATTTTTTCTTGAAAAGGAAAATCATACGTGTTATTGAAAGTCGTTTTTTGAAGTTGACCATTATCGTATTCTTTTTGTATGACCAAATTATTATGAATTTCTATATCCATTCCGTCCGCTATTATTCCATTCTTGAAAATTGCCTTTTTCATTTCCCCTTCAAGTGTCCAATAACCATACAATCGTAAATATGTTTTGAACTGAAGTACACCTTTCTTATAATGCTTATGAAGAAGTAACTTATGTAGATTAATATCTTTTTCAAAAAAATCACCTTCAAATGGTTTACCATTTTTATATATTCCTACATAACGAAGGCTATCTGAATGCAAATCTATTCTATCATCATTTGTATAAAGTTGTACTTTTAGAGGGACTCCTTTTTCATTATACTCAATTATAAAACATTCGCCCCCTGTTTCGCTTATTAGTATTTTTCTTACTAAGCTCCAGTCTTTGTATTCAACAACTTCATTTGTCTGATGGTCAAAAAATTGTCCCTCTTTTTTTATACCATTTTCGTAAACACCTTCAACGAAAACAGAAAAAACACTCGCTTCTCGATCATAGGTCTTGAATGGATAGACTGAGTTCTCCTTTCCTTCTTCCACCCAAAAACTGACATCTACATTTTGTATTCGTTCTACTCTTTTTCCATGAAGCTTAGCATTTTCATAGGTCTGAAAATCCATTTTAGAATTAAAAAATTGACCATTAAAAGGTAAGTCATTTTTGTAGATCCCCTCTCCTATTTTATTTCCATCTTCATCAGTATAATCTATCTTGCCCTCCTTTTTCCCATCAACAAAATTGATTGTTGCAAATGGTTGTAAGCCTTTTTCTTGATACTTGTAATAGCTTGTGTATTCACCATCTATTTTTCCATTTTTTAAGCTAGTGCTAAAAATAATACTTCCACCCCAATCATAAGCGATATACTTTCCTTCAATATTCCCTTCTTTATATTCGATAATGCTTTTTCGAATTTGCACATCTACACTTTTTTCAAAATTAGAATAATGTACAGGCAATTCACCATCAAATCGTTCACCTTTATGTTCAAAACCTTTTTGTAGATTTTCTTCAAAAGGAAGTAGATCGTCTCTATCTACAAAATGACCAGAAAAACGTTCTCCATTTTTGAGGACTCCTTTTATCGTATCGCCGTTTACCGTTTCTATTTCAGTTTCAAAAG
>JAHDIP010000083.1:0-15427 GCA_020630735.1 Saprospiraceae bacterium
AATGTTACCTATGAAAAAACAGCTACTATTACTCCTTGCTACTATTTTAACACCTATTTTTAGTTTTGCTCAAAATCAGACTATTGATCAAAAGATAAACGAAGCTTTTGAACCTGTTGCTCAGGCAATTGCAGGTATCGTCTTTTATTCAATTCCAGTTGGGGGAGGTAATAATCTACCAATCGTTTTAATTGTGCTTTTACTAGGTGCTTCTTATTTTACAGTATATTTTGGCTTTCCGAATTTCACCAAATTCAAGCTAGCAATAGATGTTGTTCGAGGAAAATATGATAATACCAGAGGGCTTAAAGTAAAAGGCGGTGTCATCGACACTTCGAAAGAGCAAGTACTAGATGATAACTTAATTACAAGGGGTGGCGATATACCAGATACGATTCGAGATGAAAGTGTAGAAGGAGAGGTTACCGCCTTCCAAGCCTTAACAGCCGCCCTATCGGCAACCGTTGGACTTGGAAATATAGCAGGTGTAGCCATTGCCATTGCAATTGGTGGACCTGGTGCTACTTTTTGGATGATCTTAGCAGGTTTTCTAGGTATGGCTTCCAAATTTACAGAATGTACTTTGGGTGTAAAATATAGAGAAATTGGTCCTGATGGCACTGTATATGGTGGCCCAATGTATTATTTGAAAAAAGGATTAGCTGAAAGAGGACTTGCAGGTTTAGGAAAAGTCTTTGCTGCATTTTATGCTGTAATGTTAATTGGTGGTTCTTTTGGAGGTGGAAACATGTTCCAATCTAACCAAGCAGCTTCTCAATTTATGAGCTTAGTTGGCACTACTTCTGGTTGGGCAGGTACGGGCTTTGGGGTAGTGGTTGCGGCTTTAGTTGGTATTGTTATTATTGGCGGTATCAAACGTATTGGTAAGGTGGCTGAAAAGATTGTTCCATTTATGGTAGCAATATATGTAGCAGCAGCTCTTGTTATTTTATTGATGAATATTGGTTCTGTTCCTGCTGCATTTGGTCAAATATTCAATGGTGCATTTACAGGAGCAGGTATTACAGGTGGTATTGTTGGTGTATTGATTCAAGGATTCAAACGTGCAGCCTTCTCCAATGAAGCGGGTGTAGGTTCGGCTTCTGTAGCACACTCAGCTGTACGTACGAAGTACCCTGCTAGTGAAGGTATCGTTGCCTTATTAGAACCATTTATTGATACAGTTGTCGTTTGTACGATGACAGCTTTAGTAATTATTATATTCAATATGAACGGTGCATTTCCTTATGGAGATGTTGTAAACGATGAAGTATTAATGGTTGCATCAGGTGAGCGTCTTGGTGGTGTGAACTTAACTTCGGCTGCTTTCGATTCGGCTATACCTGGTTTCTCTTATGTATTGACTATTGCTGTAATCTTATTTGCCTTTTCTACCATGTTATCTTGGTCATACTATGGCTTACAAGCTTGGAAATATTTGTTTGGAAGAAGCCCTATGGCAGATACCGTTTATAAAATTTTATTCTGTGTGTTCATCGTTATCGGTGCTGCATCTAGTATGGGCGCAGTGGTGCTTTTCTCTGATGCCATGGTCTTTGCAATGATCTTTCCGAATATGATTGGTCTACTGATGCTAGCACCAGTAGTGAAAGAAGAAGTCACCAAATATATGAAAGCCATAAATAGTGGCGAATTAGATGCTTAAACAAATTTAAATGATAGAGCTTGTTTTGCTCTTTAGAAATATTTTTGCGTATTGAAAAAGCTTGCTCATTTGAGCAGGCTTTTTTTTGTTATAGATAGAGACAAACAAAAATTTATTATATTTGTATATGTTCCCAAGAGACCTCTTTATTCTTTTCCTATCTTCTTTTTTTTGTTGTTTTTGGGTGAATGCTCAAAATGATTCTACCCTGCTCATTCCTGACCAATTAAATATAGATGATATCATCGTACAAGCTTCTTTATTCAATCAACAGAAAGTTGTATCAGCCAGTCGTACACTTCAAAGCGTAGAAGATCTTCCTTTAACCATTTATGTCATCACAAAAGAAGAAATACAAAAATATGGATATGTGACACTAGTAGATGCACTAAAACACTTACCTGGTATTCGGGTATCACAACCTGGAAATGCAATTGATGGTGAGACCTTTTTGATGCGTGGCTTGAAAGGAAATAGTTATGCTAAAATAATGATTAATAATATTCCTGTCAAACCAATTGTAGCAGGTGCCATGCCTATAGGCGCACAATTACCTATCCAACAAGCGGATCGAATCGAAGTTATCTATGGTCCTGCAGCAGCAGTTTACGGCTCTGATGCTTCGGCAGGAATCATCAATATTATCATTGATAAAAATGACCGACCTACTTTTACAAGAGCTCGACTAAATGCGGGAGTAGTTGGAGGTTATACCGATTTGAATTTACTATTTGGAGGCAAACTTGGAAGAAATAAAAACATCATTCAGTTTAGTGTTTATGGTAGCACAACTGTCTTTGATGATCAACCAGTCATCTATGACGATACCTTATTCAATCCGCTAAACTATGCTCGTCGTTTCCCCAATGGTAGCATCGACTCATCTTATGTAGACTTATTCAACTTTAAAGCTCCTAATGCATCCGATTTCAGATCGAGTACACTTCCTCACTTGAGTAGAATGTTTGGCATTAATTTAAACTATCGGAGTTGGAAAATGAATTTCCAACGAATGTATCGGCGCGACCACAGCGCACTTGGATTAAATCCTTTAGCCATAAGCTATAGTAATCCACTCAATTATTTTGGTGAGAATATCTCTAATTTTAGTATCGGTTATGGTCGACAATTCAAACGTTGGGCAGTAGACTTTAATGCTTTTTATTTAGGCTATTTTGTAGACAGACGCTCATCAAATGAAAGTATCTACCCTAGCCTATTTCAAGGTATGGACATACAAGCAAGAGTAGAATCTATTCATCCAATAACGCAAGAACTTGATCAACAACAATATGATTCTCTTCGAAAAGAATTGTACGATTTTTACTACAAAGGAACCCGTTGGACTTATGCCGAAAGTCAAGAATTTGCTGTTGAACAAATAACGACTTATTCACCGACCAATTGGTTATCGTTTTCATTAGGGCTCTACCTACGGTCAGGTCGCGGAATTCCTTTAGTTGGTTTGGCACAACAACCAATAGACCTCAAAAACCCTAATTTGGATCAAAGCTTACCTTTTAGTACAATTAATTTCATAGGAACTGAAGTCAGTTCTTTTTTTCAAACATACATCAATCGAAAGCGATGGAATATGACACTTGGTTTGCAAGCTTATTCATTCGCCAACATTTATAATAACGAGTTGCAAGACGCCTTAACAGGCATTAACCCACGCTTAGCTTTTTTATACAAAGTCAGCGATAATTTTAGTCTCCGAGCTTTTTATGGCAGAGCATTTCGAGTACCAGCTCCTTACTATTATGCCAATACTTTCCGAATAAATTTAGACACAAATTCAAGAGCACGAATTGCGGGATTACCTCTTGAGTCTGAAACAACAAAGACATTTGAATTAGGTATTCGTTGGAGACTGTTCGATAAAATAAATACAGACCTTGTTGGTTTTTATAGCTCAACAAATAACTTTATTTCTTATAATTTCAACAACAACATTAACAATCTCTCTGACATTAATTCGACGATTGGTTATTTTAATAATGACAACACATCTATTACTATTTCTGGTATTCAAGCAAGCATTGATTATAAAAATATTATTCCAAAAATTGGACTTGACCTTCGACTGAATGCGCAATTTGCTTTGAGCTTTGAAACGAACAATAGAACTGACGTTGTAGAAGCACAAGAAGTTCCACGAAGTAGTATCGCTGCTATTATTAATAGTCAGCCATTGCCAAAACTTTCCTTGAGTCTGCTAAATGTGTATCAAGGTAAAGTAGCTATAGATCAGCTTTCAGAAGAATCGTTTGGTTACTATTTATTGGATGTTGTTTTTCGGTATGACTTGTCTGATAAATTTCAGGGATTACTGAAGATTAATAATGCTTTTAACAGAGCTTATGCTGGTTTAGATGCCACCCGTTCAAATGATGATTTATATTATAATCCACAACCATTGCGTACTTGGCAAATTGGTTTAAGCTATCGAACAAATTAGATGAGCCGTTCTTCATACATACTCGTTTTCTTTTTATTTTTTGGGCTTAACTGCTTAAAAGCACAAGAGGTATCGCTTGATAGTACTTATGTCAATCAGGAAATTTCATCAGCCCTTGCAGTACAGGATTCTTCCATTGCTTTTGAACGAATGGAAAAAGCTTTGCTCATCGCTCGGTCAATCAATTATCAAAACGGTAAAGCCGAAGTCTCTCATTGGTTGGCGAATTACTATCGAAAAAAAGGAGATAATATTTCAGCATTACGCTATTCATTAGAGCTACTAGAAAACATCAATAAAGGCATAAAAGCTGAATTAAAAGAACAAACTCTTTTTGACATTGCTTCTATTTACCAAACAGAAAAACTGAATGATAAAGCACTAGAATATTATCGTTTGGTTCTGCCCATTACAAATAACAAAATCGGTATTTGGCAACAAATGGGAGAAGCCTTTTCGGTAGAAAACAAATTAGATTCGGCTACCTTTTATCTTTCGAAGGTTTACGAATCAGCTAAAAAGCAAGATAATTTTCCGACTACGTTAAAAGCTCTACAACAACGAGCAAAAGTATTTGAAAAAGCAAATAGCTTAGAAAAGGTACTCCAAGATGATCTGAAAATTTTAGCTTTAGTACAACAACAAAAAAAGCAAACACTAGTACCTACTTGCTACAACAATTTGGGCTTTATTCATAGTAAAATGAAGGACTATAAAAAGGCAATCGAATATTTTGAACAAGCAGAAAAGAGTAATAAAGAGTCAAACGTTTTAGATCAATCCATCCTGTATACTAATCTAGGAATCGCACATCAAAATATAGGAGACTTAAAAAAGGCGATTCAGTATCTTCGAAGGGCTAGAAGTTTTTTACAAAAAGAACAAGAGAATTTTCGTTTTGCACAATTGACTCATTTGATTTCTACACTATACTACAAAAACGACGACACTTATAATGCCCTCATCTTTAATGATGAAGCCTTATTGACGGCAAAACAATCATCTAACAATAGTGCATTAAGTGATAGTTATAATTTGGGTGCTTCAATTCATCAAGACTTATATGATTACGAAAAGGCATTGGATTATTACAAGAAACATTTGGCACTAAGAGACTCTTTTTTGTTGGAAGAACGATTGCGTCAACAGTCGCTTTTGCAACAACAATATTTACTAGAACGTGCTGAAAAAGAAATCAAAATTTTAATCTCCAATCAAGAAATAAAAGACCTTAGTATTAACCAACTAAATCTTGAAAAGGAAAAACTAGAGTTGTCCTCTATTAGTTTAAAACTAGAAGCCGAGAAGCGGGAGAGTGAATTAACTTTACTTCGAAAAGAACAAGAAATTCAAGATGCTGCCATCAAAAACAAGGAACTCGAAGCACTACAAACACAGCAACAACTCCGCCTTACAGCTCAACAACTCGAAGCAGAAAAACAAGAACGAGAAATCGCCGAACTCAATAGGAAAGAAATTGAACAGCGTCTTGCTCTCGCCGAAAAAGCAGCCGAAGAAGAAGAACGTCTCAAAGAAATATCTTTGCTCAATAAAGACAAAGAACTACTCACCCGTCAACAAGAGATCAATCAATTGGAACTGGAACGCCAATCGACTTTTCGGCAGTTTGCTTATGGTTTGGGTATTTTGAGTTTGATTATTTTAGGTTTAGTTTTGGCTGGTTTACTCTTTGCTCGTCGTTCCAATAATAAGTTAACAAAACAAAATACAGAGATTGAACAACAGAAAGTTGAGTTAGAAAAAAATCAACAATTGATTCAAGAAGAAAAGGCAAAATCGGATGCCTTACTCCTTAATATCCTTCCTTCTGAAACAGCAGAGGAATTAAAAAACATTGGCTATGCTACGCCAAGAAAATATGATTTAGTAAGTGTACTTTTCACAGACTTTAGTGGTTTTACTGCGATCACCAAAAATATGTCTGCCGAAGAATTAATTGGAGAACTCAACGAATGCTTCTTGGCTTTTGATGAAATTGTAGAACGGTATGGGCTTGAAAAGATAAAGACGATTGGCGATGCTTATATGTGCGCTGGTGGTATACCTACACCAAATACCAGCAACCCAATTGATATTGCTCATGCAGCACTCGAAATGCAAGCCTACATGAATCAACGCATTGCTCAAAAACAACAGGGCAATCAAAAATATTGGAATATGCGTATTGGCATTCATACTGGTACTGTCATAGCTGGTGTAGTTGGTAGCAAAAAATTTGCCTACGATATTTGGGGAGATACCGTCAACATAGCTAGTCGGATGGAGAGCAATTCTGACATTGGGGCGATCAATATTTCGGCAACAACTTATAGTTATATTAAAAACCATTTTAACTTTACATCAAGAGGACCTATTCCAGTAAAAAATGCTGGTGAGATTGAGATGTTTTTTTTAAATGATAAGAGATAAAATAGAGATCAGATGTCAGACCATTCTGCAAGCAGAATTATCAGAAGACAGACTTTTTAGCTAAAATATAAGAAAGTCTGTCCTCTGATAGCTTGCGACAACAAGAGGTCTGACTTCTGACCTCAAATATTTATACATTTTCATTTTTTTCATATCTTTGCACAAAGGATAATCGTAGTTGCGACCTTAGGAGCAAGCCCACAGGGCCAACCAAAGGGCGCTACAAATAGCCTGACCCGAAGGGATGTGCCCACATCAAACAAAAAATTCTTCCAACACAAAAACGAAATACAGATGAAAAAATTCCTCCTTTCTTTCGCTTTAGTTAGCTTATTCATTTCTATAAACAACTGCTGCCGACAATTGTAATTTCCCTAATCCTACAGCACTAGACTATAATAGTCCAAGTTCAGTGACTTTAAATTGGTCGTCTTTGCCAGATGATATTAAATACAAAATAAAATACAAAGAAGCTGGCGGCGCTTGGACAGAAGTTTTTGTCAATACCAATACCTTTATATTAACAGGATTGACACCAAACCTTTCGCACAAATACAAACTCAAAACAAAGTGTTCGGGTGGCTGGACGAATTGGTCGGCGAAGTATACCTTCACTACTCTACCCGCTTTTGCAAATGATCCAGATTTAAGAATTACACCAAATGACTTTAGTATATTTCCGAATCCTGTACAAGATGTATTGACGGTTTCTTTTACGGATGCTAAACAACGAATGATCCATATTGCAGATATAAATGGTAAAGTTGTTTTAGAATCATTTACTATTGAGCAACAGACTTCTATTCAAGTGAGTACTTTAGCAAAAGGGATTTACTTTTTGTCTGTTGATGATAAGGTACAGAAGTTCATCAAATAAAAATAAAACTGTCAGACTCCTTTGCTAGAAGTCTGACAGTAAGTAGTCAGACAGTTTTATTCTGTGAATAACTTGAACGATATTTGAGTTTATAACCCAAATAAACTTGTCCGACTACTTAATTTTTTAAACATGTATCCAAGTACGCACTAACAATCGTTTCTTCTCTTTTTCTTCATGGTCAATGTAAGCAGTTCGATTGTGAGCGATCGTGTGATTATTAGCAAATAATATATCACCTCGTTCTAGCTTCAATTGTAGTTGATGCTTGTCATCATTCATAAAATCATCTAAGTAATCAAGTGCTTTTATTGCGGTATCACTAAGTGGATTGTTTGATTTTTGAGCACCCGTTTCTATCCAATATCGCATATATCGAAAGCTAACACCATCGGTATACTTTCCCTCCGAAAATACAGGAAACGTGTTTTTTCGCAATTGCTCTAAGGATACTTGATCACCCGGAGTAATAATATCTCGAACAAAATCTTTGTATAACAATTCTAGTAATCTTGGTTCTGTTTGTTTCAGTTGTTCGTGTGCCTCTAGCGCACTCGCTAGCAAACTTTCGCCACCTTCCTTTGCTTGATTGATACAAAGCAAACCAATGATATCTGGAAAACTATTTACAGAAGTACTATCGGTATGAAAGTTGGTAGATGCTTTGGTTTGTGAAACAGGAATCCGTTGTGTTGTGTAATCGCCTCCTCGATCATAAACATCATATAAGCGATCGTAGCGAGTACTAAGCGTCCCCATTTCTAAACAAAGAACTAAGTAAATAAAGCGTAATTCATTATCCGTTATAGTGGCATTCCGGATTCCTCTTAAATGTATAAATCCAATGCCCGTCAATAATTCTTTTTTAATCGTAACAGCAAGTTTTTTTAACTCTGGAAACTCAAATTCATTTCCTTTATATTGTTCTAAAAAAACTTTATTCAACACCACATCTTTAAGTTGATGGCGAAGTTCTACAACAGCATTTTCAGGTAGCAAGTATTCCCAACGGTTCTTAACTTGTTCCGCTTCTTGTCGACTCCATGCTATACCATTGGAAAACACTTTTTTGCTTTCTTCTGATTTGAGCAACATAGCTAATTTATTTAGTTAAAGAAAAAGCAATATGCAACGGCATATCATAAATGGGTTCAAAAAAGTCTTTATCAACTTCTAAATGTTTTCCTTCAACCCTCAATTCCTTAATAAAAGGCATACGATCGAAGCCAGCTATTTTCAAGGCGTTGAAATAATCTTCTAGTGTTTTGTGTACCGACTGAACTTGTAAGGGTACGCCATCTCTACGCCAAATTTCTCCCATAAAGGTATGGTCACGGCCGGAGAAATAGCCTTTGTCTTTTGCATCAAAATAAAATGGAAATTCATTTGCTCTCAGAAAAGCATAGAGTGGATGAGGAATAGTAAATACAAATTGTCCGCTAGGTTTTAGTAAACGGTGAATACTTGTCATTACCTTTATACTCTGTTCATTATTCAAGTAATTGAATAAAAAAACACAAGCGACTAGATCGTATTGCTCGCCACCTAGATCATCTACTTGAGTAGCATCGCCACAACGATATTCTATACCCAATTGTTGGACTTCCTCCTGAGCATTTGCTTGAGTAATCATTTTTTCAGAAATGTCAATACCTAAAACGGAAGCTGCTCCACGATCCATAAATTGACGGGAACAAAAGCCTTCTCCACAACCAAGGTCTAGTATTTTTTTACCAGCTAGTGGTTCGCAGAGTTCCATGACGAATGGGCGAGCAGTAAAGTCGGAAAGTAGAATAGCTTCTCGTCTATTCCAGTTAGCAGCAGTTGCGTTATAAATTTCTTTAGTTGTTTTCATTGTTCTACTTTTGAATATTGAGTTTGAAAAGATAATTTAATAGCTCGTTCATGAAGTGCATCCCAAAACATACTACGAAGATTAAGGGCTTTTAGCATACCCTTTCTTAAATCGTGCAATGCTTTTTCGGAAGTAATCATCTCGTTAGCAATTTCTAAAAGTATTTTGCCATGTTCATCATCAACTTCGGTATGTAGTTCAAAAAACACATAGTCTTCGAGTGTTAAGTTTGTATGCTTTTTTATAGCATTTATCAGTTTTCTGTAAATGTATTTCACAACAGCTTCGGTACCTAAACCCATTGCGCCAATAGCTTCTTCGGTTGTTCCTTGTGTAATCGTTTGCAAAAATAATTCACGCCAAATAATGGCATCATCACAATAGTTAATAGTTTGATGATCAATACCAATAGCCTTTTGAAATCGTTTAAATAATTCAGGATGTGGGACACCTTGCACCCATTCTGTAGCTATTCCCATTTCATTGAGGGTAGTTAGTTCTTCTTGTTCTAAGATACCACTTTCTTCTGTGAGGTTTTCGATCAAATGCATTCGATGCGCAGGATTGTCTAGTTTAGAAATGGCAGCAGTAAGATATTTGGGAAACCAGGAAGTATAACCAAGGTACTGGGCTGCAAAATCTTTAATCGCTAATTGTGGATCTGGAAACGCTCCGTTTTCGAGTGCTGTCAGATAGGGATGGTTCAATGCTCTATGAGCAAGAGCCTCTTGTAAGAGGACGTTTACATCGGTTTTCATAAAGTATGTTTTTAAAGACTAAAAATCGGTTTTAGTGATAATTCAAATATGTCAAATAGTTTTTAAGACAAGCTATTATCTATACAAAATTATTTGATATAAAAACTAATATAAAAAGTATTTATTAAAAAGCAGAAAAAACAATTATATTGTTAATTATTTTTATTATAAATATATTTATTAGTTTTACACCTTCTGCTAGTCTTATCTTTAAATTCTTTCTTTTCACAAAATACAAAGTATGAAAACATTACTTACTTGTTTTCTTATGCTTTCTTTTACCCTATTGAATGCACAAGAAAACTCATCTTTACGCCTACACATACAAGGTTACAATTTTGTTTTTCCTGGCCTAGAAGTCGCTTGGGAGTATCCGTTATGGAGTAAAAAAATATCTTCCAAAAAAGAAAAAACGTCTACATTCCTTGTTACAGTTGCACCCGTAGCTGAGGTCTATTTTTATAGAGGCAACCACACAGGATTAGGCATAAATGGAGACCTAAGTGTGAAGTATCGATTCAATAATGGTTTTGAGCTTCAAGCTTATGGAGGCATGGGATTACTTAATGCTATTTTGGCTGGTGAAGTGTATGAATTGGATGACAATGGCGAATTTACGAGTAGCAAATTAAAAGGGAATCGCTATTTTCAGTGGAAGACTGGTTTTGGTTTCGGCAAACATTTAACGACCAAAAATGGAAAAGCACTTAGTATTAATTTAAGAGCTGGCATTCGTGAAGCTAGGCTTCCTGCGGGACCTATTATACCTAATGTTACGCTTGGTGCAAATTATTTCTTAACCAAAAAAACAATTGAATAATGAGATTTGTATTTTCATATACCTTAGTATTAGTAATTCTTCTTTCGCTTAACTCTTGTTATAAAGACGAAAATGTAGACGGACAATTCAGTGATGAATTCTATTTGCGACATGAAGGTGCCGATTTACCTGTATGGGTTCGTGGCAATGCTAATGCAGAAACTTTTATTTTTTTCGTTCATGGTGGTCCTTTTGATACTGCAATAGAGATGGATGTCTGGAAATATTTAGAACCACTTTACCAAGATTATGCTATGGTCTTTTTTGATCAACGTGGTGGTGGATATGCGCATGGGGAGAGAGCCGTAAATTTGACAGAAGAACAGTTTGTAGAAGATGTAGAAGTCGTAGTCCAATTAATAAAAGACAAATATCCGCAAGCAGCAAATCTCTTTTTGATGGGGCATAGTTGGGGAGGATACCTTGGTACCTCCTTCCTTAAAACAGGAGATAATCAACTTGGTTTTAAGGGTTGGATTGAACTAGCAGGTGCTCATAACTTCCAGTTAAATTGGTTAGCGTCTAGAGATTTTTGTATAAATTATGCGCTTGCAAAAATTGCTAGTGGATCAGAAACAGGAAAATGGGAAGGACTATTACAAAGAGTGCAGGAGACTCCTGAAATTACGAATTACGACGAGTTAATAGCTATCAATAGCGCTGCCTTTGAAGTAGCTCAAGATCTTAATAGTGGCAAAAGTGAATTTGAAGAACCTTCTTCATCTTATATCTTAAGCTCCCCAGCAGGAATAGGATTTTCGCAAAAAAATAATCGTTTAATGGAAGAATTATTAGTTAATGGAAATCTAAATCCTGATATGCCTTCTATCGTTTTGCCTAGCCTTTTGATCTATGGAGGAGAAGACCCTATCGTGCCTATAGCTTCTGGGCAGAATGGTTATGATTTTTTGGGAACTCCAGAAGAAGACAAGTATTTAGTCGTATTAGAAAACAGCGGTCATAGCGTCTGGGAATATGAAATTGATGAATTTTTTGATGCTGTTACGACCTTTATCAATCAATATGAGTAATACAAAACAATGGAGCTTCATACGAATATAAGAAGCTCCATTGTTAGTTTTATTTTTTTATCGAAAAGAAAAAGGTTGAACCTTCGCCTACAACTGATTCCACCCAAATATTTCCTCCATGCAGGTTTACGATTTTTTTACAAATAGAAAGCCCTATTCCATTTCCTTGAAATTTTTCGTTGGTATGCAACCGTTTGAAAACCCTAAAAATATTTTCTAAATATTTCGACTCCATTCCTATTCCATTATCCTTTACCGAGAAAATCCAATTCTCTTTTTCATCAACTACTTTGATAAAGATATGAGGTCGTTTTTCACTTTTATACTTTATCGCATTGCTAATTAAGTTTTGAAATAATTGCTGAATAAGTGTACTATCGGCTAATATTGTAGGCAGATTACTAATCTCTATTATTGCATTTGATTCATCAATCGAAATTTTGAAATCATTTTTTATATGCATTAACAATACATTCAAATCGACTGGCTTAAAGTGAAGTTCTTTCCATTGTACATTAGTAAATCGAAGTAAATCTTGGGTTAACGTATGCAGTCGTTTTGCTGCTTGAACCGAAAAATCAAGATATTCTTTTTCGTTGCTACTTAATTTTTTTTCACTACTTCTTTCAAGTAATTGTAAAAAGCTAATGATATTTCGAAGTGGTGTTTGTAGATCATGAGAAACGATATAAGCATATTGCTTGATTTCTTCATTCCTTTCCAGCAACTTTTCTTTTTGCTTTTTTAGTTTTTTAGAAATCTCCATAGTTTCCTTTATTGAAGCCTGCTGTGCTTCTACTGCAAAAAGGAAATCTGGTAAGGAATCGAAGCTATTAAAGTCATTCAATTTAAGATCATAGTTGCTTAGTAAAGAGCGATCACGAATCATTAAAGAACAAATAAAAACTAAACCTTCTTCATCTAAAGAAACAAACTGCCCTTTAAAATTGATACCTTCTTTTCTGAAAGATAAAATAAATATTGTATCAACATGATTTACCAAATCTTCATAATACAAGTGAGCTATATTAGGACGACAAATTTCAAATAAGGTATTAAGATTCTGGAATTGACTTTCAAAACCTATAATTTTTGATATAGCTCGACCTATACTAATAATATTTAGATGTTCATTTAATCCAATATGAAACGGAAATAATTGTTGGATTAATTCTAGTTGGCTTTTTTTAGACACTTTCGTTAATACTCTCAATATATGTTACTTTATTTTGGATAGTTGAATGCTGAACTAAAAATTCATCATATGCACACTGCTCTCTATTTTTAACATGATCAATTTTAAGGTCAAGATTAAAACGTTTTCCCAATCCATATAATAGTCCAACTACCAAAGGAGCCAAACCTTCACGTTCTGAACGGTATTGTAATATTAAGTTTTCATTGTCTATTACTTCACAAGTGAAGCTAGGAGGTCTGAGGTTAGGATAGGTGTAGCCAATTCCTGCATGCATATTATCCAAATTCGTTAAAAATTCAACGAAATTATTACCAGCCATTTTGAGCATATCACCATAGCCTTGTTCTGCTGTAAATTCTACCCAATATTTTCCAAACTCTACTAATATATCGTATGCAGGAATATCTAGTACCTCACTACCAGCTCCTACCAATTGATAAGTTACAGCATCATCATATGACTCCATACTTAAAAAAAGATCTATATCTAATCCTGCTTTTTCTTTAATCTTATTCCATGATGGCTCACCAAATTTTTCTACCACCATATTATGAATTGCCTTATTTACAAGTCCGTACATATTATTTGTGTTTATAAGACTTTACACCGACTGTATTGTCTATACTACAAGGTTGCCAGAGCAAAATCCGTTATGGATATTTTTTTCGTTTGGATTAAAAAATGTAAGATATAAATAGTTTATTCCTATCAGAATGAACATCAAAATTTATGAACTCTATTTCTATATTGGTAAGGTCAACCTAAGATTTATCGAAATAATCTTTCTTCAAAAAAAAGACATTTTGTGACTAGGATAAATGCATTTTCTTACCTTTGTTTTTGAAATAAATGATAGATTTATAAAATCGCTAAGTTTATTCTATAAAAAATGATCAGACCATATACTAATAAAGATCGGAAAAGACTACTTCAGCTTCTTCGCTTGAATACACCGAAATATTTCAATCACTCCGAAGAAAAGGATTTCATTTTGTATCTTGATCATCATTTGGAAAACTATTTTGTTCTCGAACAAAATGATATCGTTGTTAGTGCTGGAGGATTCAATACTTTTGATGAAGGTAAAACTATGCGACTTGCATGGCATATTGTTCATCCAGATTATCATGGTCAAGGTCTTGGTACAACCTTGACACAATACCGAATTAATTCCATAAAAAAGATACCCACTGTTCAACTTATTGTTGTTAGGACCTCTCAACTTGTTTATCCCTTTTATGAAAAAATGGGTTTCGAATTAAAAAAAGTAGAAAAAGATTTTTGGGCTGAAGGCTTTGATCTATATGAAATGCATATCAAACTCGCTAAAGAACTTGAAGAGCTAACGACAGAAAAAAGATTATACAAAGCTATAGAAGAATTACAGTCAATGCGCTTTGCTCAAAGTTATTTATTTTTTTTAGAGAAAAAGATCGAAGAAAAAAATGCAGAAATTGACTCGCTACTTACTACAATTGAATTGGAAGAAATGGATGTGACTTTATTAGAGTCTTTTTCAATTATCAATATCTTTAGCAATATATTAGTCGACCAATTTCGACAGTTAGAAATAGAAAGACAAGAATACCTCCAAGCAGTACTTCGATATAAAGATGCTTGCAAATCGGTGGAACTTCTAAAGTTTGAACAAAAAGTATTAGAAGATAAAATAAAGAAAATCCCGGCTTTAGAGGAATCTATAAAAACACTAACGCAACAACGAGAGTTTGAAATTATTAAAAATAATGAGCAATACAAAGAACAACTCTTTAGTTTAAATCAAGAAATTGATAAAGCTTATAAAATCAATAGAGAAGTTTACGAGGCGCAAATCATTGGCACTCAATGTAAGCAATTAACTAAAAAAATATTAGCTCTTTTGACGGAAGCAGCCGAACTTAGAAATTGGGGCTACGAAAATAATATTGCCGAGTATTCTAAAGAAAAATCGAAAGTGGATAAAGCTGTAGAACTATTTTATGAACTCAAAATAAAACTGCTCCAATTCGAAAAAGAGTTGCATGATATCTTTAAACAAAACAAGATAAACCTTGTCAGCAACATCGGACAGTTCGATAGTTTTGTTGATGTCTATTACAATTATATGATCAATGATTGGGTTATCCGAAGTCGAATCTCTAGCATCCTTTCGATGATTAGTGCACTGCATGATGAGGTAACAAGAATGGGGAATATTCTACAAAATGTAGAGAAAAAACTCAAACACAAAATTGACTCCGCCGAATTGACAAAGAAGGAATTGATCTTGGGATTATAGAGAACAGAGAACAGAGAACAGAGAGCAGAGAACAGAGAGCAGAGAACAGAGAG
>JAHDIP010000083.1:15527-24216 GCA_020630735.1 Saprospiraceae bacterium
CAGAGAAGTGGGAAGAGAGAGATACTAATTTTCCCGCTTCCCTGCTTTCTCAATCAATCAACAAGCAACTGCTGCACCATTTTTTCAGTGCCTTTTTCTAAGACGATCATATAAATGCCGCTAACCCAACCAATCGTATTTAGAGGATACATATAGCTCCCTTTTTCTTTTTGACCTTCTTGAATAAAACGAACTTGTTCGCCAGCCACCGTGTAGATACTGATATTCACTTCTGTATTTTTGTCAATATCGTAATGAATTTCAGTTGCATATTTTGTTGGATTAGGCTGTAATGAAAAGTTTTGTTTTGCTGTCTCTACCTCATCTTCTTCAAGTCGTAAATTGGGGCTGTTATTATTAAAGGTTAAACTCACGAAACCAGTGCTTGAGTAAGCACCATCTGTTGTTTCGAAGGTGAAGTAATCCTGTCCTACAGCATTGTTATTGGGCAGGTAAATAACATGAGCCGACCAGCCTGGCTTATTCCAAACGATTTGGTTTTGACTAATTGGATTGCCCAAGGTAATACCGTCTGTACTTTCGTATAAAGTACCTTGAGTAGGCAGTTGTTTTATCTTAAACAACAAATAATCTTTATTAATATCTTTTCCTTTTAGCTCAATAGAATAGTTTAAAGATAGATTCGGTA
Source organism: Saprospiraceae bacterium (assembly GCA_020630735.1). Taxonomy (GTDB): domain Bacteria; phylum Bacteroidota; class Bacteroidia; order Chitinophagales; family Saprospiraceae; genus JAHDIP01. The sequence goes on from JAHDIP010000083.1 coordinate 16,177, forward strand.
CAGGTATCATTTGGTGCATAGCTTCGGGCGCTTTATTGGGGATAAATTGTCCTTCTATAATTTCGTTAAAGTGTTTTTCTTGCTCTGCATATACCAATGGATCGCCATTAATAGTAGACATTAAATTGTACCATTCATTTGGGTCATTTTCTAAATCGTATAGTTCAGAATTGAATGCAGGAGGAAAAGGATTATCGATCTGATAAGCATTATAATTTTGTAAATGGGTTCTCAAGCCTTTTGCAATAAAACCTGTTTTAGGATCGTACATATCTGTATCCGATAGCCAAGGCCAACGAGCGTTTGGATTTTCTAATAATGGACGAAGTGAACGACCATCACGAGGAACATCTGTTGGCATTTCGATACCCGCTAAGTCTGTTAACGTTGGGAAAATATCAATCAAACTTACAATGCTATCTGTAATCGTATTTGTATTCATATTAGGAGCTGAAATGATAAATGGTACATCACGTGCCTCTCTCCAAAGAGTCCCTTTTTTGAAAAACTGTTTTTCGCCTAAATGATAACCATGATCACCAGCTAAAACAATAATCGTATTTTCTAATAAACCTTCTTGTTCTAATTTATTCATTACCTGACCAATCTGGTCATCTATCCAAGTGATCGCAGCAAGATAATGTGCCGTCAAGGCTTGCCAACGATCTGGAAAGGCAAAAATATTATTTCGGTGTTTCATGGTTGTTGTAAAAGGCGTATCTGCTTGATCATTAAGCAATACATTTGCAGGAACAGAAACGGTATAGTTACCACTTGCATCTTTGTACATATCAATAAAACGTTCGGGTACATAAATTGGAATATGAGGACGAATCAATCCAACGTTTAAAAAGAAAGGATCACTAGCTGGTAAATCATCAATCATATTTAAAGCATTTTGGGTAATGCGATAATCATCCGATTCTTCTTCTGTGTATGGCAGATTTGTATTAATATTGATCGCATCTTCTATAGCACCCCAATCGTTGAAAGAATTATTAGCTGCGGTATACGATGTCAAACCATTCAGTGGATGATTAGCGATTGTTTCAGGCAAAAAACTTTCATACACCTCTCTGTTATCATCCCAAGTTTCGGCATTGAGTTGAGAAGGTGCATGATAAACTTTTCCAGTAGTCGCTACGTGGTAGCCATTATCATCAAAAACATTAAATAAACTTTTTAGATTTCCTGCGTTGGCTCCAAAGTGTTTTGTAGCATTTGAATTTGGGTCATTCATAATATCTCGCCATGGTTCGAAGTCCGCTCCATTTTGAGTTACACCAGAAGAGTATGGTTTTAATCCTGTAATAACACTCACTCTTGAAGGATTACAAAATACAGCATTGGATTGCGCATTTCTAAACAATGTACCATTAGCTGCTAGTGCATCAATATTTGGAGTAATGGCATCTGGATGTCCTCCCATAACACCAACCCAATCGTTAAGATCATCAATTACAAAAAATACGACATTAGGTTTTGCAACAGGGTTAGTACCTATTGTAATTTTAGTTGGGTCATTTTCTAACGCTCCTGAACCTAAGATCAGATCGCTTCCATCCTCGTCCCATACTTTTCCTTCATCACTCAAATCTATATCAACGATGCCATTTTCATCTTCGCCAATAATAGCTGCTTGATTAGTAAAACTACCATAAGTCGTTCCGAAATCGACGGTTACGTTTAATTGAATGGTTGCTTTGTGTCCAGGCAAAAGCAAGTTACCTGAAGAAGCCAATAGATTTGTTCGAGGAATTGCCCCTGAGTAGTTCGTATTCATCTGCAAAGTCGAGCCAGTTGTTACAAACACTAAACTTGGCGCAGAATTGATTGTCACGGCACTTGGAGCTACACCCAAATTCGTAGCAAGATCATTAAGTAATTCTACATCTACTAAATCTGTCGTACCCATATTTTCTATTCGGTAACGAAGCGGAAAGGTAAATTGAGTGCTCGTTCCTACTTGGGTTACATTACCATTTACTTGCAATGCCAAAGCTACTTGAGTAGGCCCTTCTAAAATAATTCTTGTAGGATCTTCCTCAATAGCACCACCTGCAATGATTCCATCATAAGGATCTTTATCCGCTTTTTTTCCTTCATCACTTACATCCATGTCCACTATACCATTTACATCTTCAGCAATAATGGTAGCCTGATTGGTAAAGATACCAATCGCCGTTCCGAAGTCAACACGAACAACTAACTGAACGGTAGCTTTATCTCGAGCAAGCAACAAATTACCTGTTTCGGCTAGTAAATTATCATTTGGTGCTACTCCTGTGTAATTGGGATTCGTTTGTAAGGTTGATCCTGTACTGGCAAAAACTAAAAAGGGGGCAGTCTCAATACTTATGGCAGAAGCTGCAACATTAAAATTCTCCGCTAGGTCATTGAGTAACTGAATATTGGTAAAAGCATAATCACCAAAATTTTCCATACGGAAACGAATCGGAAATTCAAAGGTAGTAGAATTACCTATTCTGGAAACAGGTCCATTGATTTGTTGAGCTAGTCCGATATGCGTTTTAGGACCTAAGTATATTTCAGTTGGATCATCTTCACTAGGTCCACTAGCAGCACTAAAATCAAATGGATTTTCATCAGGATATTTCCCCTGATCACTTAGGTCAGTATCAACATTTCCATTAGCATCATATCCAATAATCGTTGCTTGGTTGTAAAACTTGCCATGCTGTTTGCCAAAATCTATGGTAAGCATAAGCTGTATAGTCCCCTTATCACCTGCGACTAAAAAATTACCTGTATCGGCTAGTAGATTATCATTTGGTGCTACTCCTGTATAAGCAGGATTAATTGCAATGGTTGATAATCCATCTGTTAGAAAAATGAGTTCAACACTATTGACAGTAATCGCTGATGCTGGTAAATTAAAATTAACAGCTAAATCATCTCTTATTTCTAGTTGTGTCAGATCACAGGCTCCTAAATTTTCGAAACGAAAACGAATAGGTACTTGAAAAATCGTAGAATTAGGACGCATGACCACTGCGCCATTTACTTGATTTGCTATTCCGACTTGTGGAGTCGTATTTTCTGCCCAAATTGAACTATTCGTGGCAAATAGAAAGGTGATCAAAAGTATAACTCGCAGCATATTTTGGTGTTTAAATGACTATTAGAAGAAATAACTATACCCACCGGTATTCGGTTTTAGGATCGTCATTAGTAGCTATTGTTTAATCTTCAGTAGCTTTAAACATTTGGCAATCCGAAAACCACTTTGTTTTCAGTATATTTATATAATTGGTACTCAAAAATAGATAAAACGTTGCATTTAGTCATTAGCTAACGAGTGAATCGCCGCTTTGAAAGGATGAAAGCGGCTTTTAAATGATTGAATAATTTATTCAACGACTAATTTTTGATGAATTACTTTTCCTTCATTTTCTAGGACGACGAGGTATAAGCCCGATGACCAAGTTGATGTGTTGAGGTTGTAATAATGACTTCCTTTTATTTTATCTCCTTCGAATATGGAAAAAATTTCTTCTCCTTTTAAAGTATAAACGTTTAAACGGATAGTTGCATCTTCTTTCAATTCGTAGTTTAACTGCGTAAAACCTCTTGCAGGATTGGGGTATAGATTTAATTGTATCGCTTCTTTATTATCCTCTGTTATATTATAATAAATGTTTTCAATATAACTTATAGATACGGTTCCTGCTGCAGTATACACCCCATCTGTCGTTTCAAAAACGAAGTAATCATTTTTTAATTCTACATCATCATTTGGTACATAAACAACGGTAGCAGACCAGCCCTGTTTATTCCATAGTACTTGTTTTTCGGTTATTGGATCTCCTAAGATTTGACCATCTTTACTTTCGTATAAATTGCCATATTGAGGCATTTCTTTTATAGCAAATAGTAAATAATCTTTATTCGGATCAGCGCCTGTAATACGGATTGGATATTGCTCTTTGGGTTGACTTATCAGAACAACTTCATCTATAGCAGTAGGTGCTACATTGGGTAATAATTGACCTTGTACAATTTCCTTAAAGCGTTGCTCTTCTGATTCATATAGTTCAGGATCTCCATTAACTCCAGAAAGTAAATTATACCATTGATCTTCATCCGAATTGAGATCATATAATTCTGAATCTAGAAAAGGAGGTGAAGGATTTTCTAAACCATATTGTGTAAAGGAAGTATTATGTGTTCGAATACTTTTAGCATTATAATCGGTCTTAGGATCATACATATCTGTCGCAGCAAACCAAGGCCAACGAGCATTTGCATCTTCAAGAAGAGGACGAAGGGAGCGACCATCACGAGGAAAATCTGTAGGCATTTCGACACCTGTCAAATCTACTAAAGTTGGAAAAAGATCAATTAGACTAACAACACTATCCGTCACGGAATTGGTATTCATCCCTGGTGCTGCTATGATAAACGGTACATCGGTAGACTCCCGCCAAAGCGTTCCTTTTTTAAAAAATTGTTTTTCGCCAACATGAAAACCATGATCAGAAGCAAATACAATAATGGTATTATCTAGTTTATTTTCAGCCTCCAATTTATCCATTATGATTCCAATCTGGTCATCAATCCAAGTAACTGCGGCCAAGTAATGTGCGGTCAAATCTTGCCAACGATCGGGATATGCAAAGATGTTATTATTGTGAATCATAGTAGTTTGAAAAGGCGTATCATTTTGGTCACCACTCAAAATATTTGCAGGTGTAGAGATCGTATAATTGCCATTGGCATCCTTGTACATATCCAAATAGCGTTGTGGAATATACATCGGTATATGAGGACGAATAAAGCCAACGTTCATCAGAAAAGATTGATCGCTGGGCAAATCTTCTATCATATCCAAAGCATGCTCGGTCACTCTATTATCATACGCTTCATCTTCGGTATAAGGCAAATTATCAACGACATCAAGTGCATCACCAATTACTCCCCAATCATTATTTTTGTTATTGTTAATCGTATAATCATCTAATCCATTTAGTGGATGATTGGCTATTGTTTCAGGAAACATTAATTGAGTAATGCTTCGACTATCGTCCCATTCTTCCATAGATGTTTGATAAGAAGAGTGCATAATTTTACCAACTGTAGTAAGGTAATAGTCATTATCTTTAAACACATCAAACATAGTTTTGATACCTCCTGCATTTGGTCCATAATTTTTGACGGCAGTTCCATTCGGATCATTCATGATCGCTCTCCAATCTTCAAAGGCTGCGCCATTTTCAGTCACACCAGATGAAGAAGGTTTTAGACCTGTGATGATACTTACACGAGAAGGGTTACAAAAAACAGCATTCGCTTGAGCATTTTTAAACAGTGTACCTCTAGCAGCTAAGGCGTCTATATTTGGTGTAATGGCATCTGGATGTCCGCCCATTGTTCCTACCCAATCATTCAAATCATCTACCATAAACAGGACAACATTAGGCCTTGACTCTGGGCTTTGATTAAGAGGGTCTGTTCCTAAAAAAATAATTGTTGGATCATTTTCTTTTTCTCCTGAACCAAATTGTCCATCGTTAGGATTTTCGTCCCACTTACTTCCCTCATCGCTTAGATCAACATCCCAAAAACCGATTTCATTCTCTGCGATAACAATAGCTTGATTGGTAAACGTTCCATAATTGGTTCCGAAATCTACACGGACTTCAAAGCCAATATGTGCTTCATCGCCTACTGCTAAAAAATTCCCCGTTTCACTTAATAATTGATTTTTAAGCGGTATACCTTTAAAATTTGGATTGATCTGTAAAGAGGAATTATTGCCCAATAATAGTAATTCAGGTGTTTCAATAATCGTTATTGCATCAGGAGGGAGATTAAAATTTTTAGCCAAATCATTTTTAATTTGGATGCTGACTAAATCTGTAGCGCCCATATTTTGCATTCGATAAGTTAGTGGAAAAATATATGCTGTACTTGTTCCTATTTGTTGTACCTCTCCGCTAACTTCAAGTGCAAGTGCAATGGCTGTAGCATTACTCAATACAATTAAGGTCGGATCATTTTCTGTAGGACCATCTGCTAAAAGATTATCCGTTTTGTCTTCATCAACTACTTTTCCTTCATCACTTAAATCGACATCTATATTTCCATCGATGTCTTCAGCGATAACCGTAGCTTGATTCGATACTATCCCGATCACGGTTCTGAAATCAACTTTTACGTTTAGTTGTATAATCGCTGAATGGTTAACCTTCAAAAAGGTGCCATCATCTGCAAATAAATTATCGTTTGGAGCAGCTCCTGTATAATTGGTATTGATAGGCAAAGTCGATCCTTCCGAAATAAATTCTATATATGGGCTTCCTGCTTGAAGCTCTATAGCATCAGCAGGTATTCCGAAATTGGCAGCTAAGTCATTGATGAGTTTTACGTTTTCAATATCCACATCACCAAGGTTCTCTAGATGATATCGAATTGGTAAGTCATAAATAGTCGTGTTTTCTACATGATCTATTTCACTGTTTAATTCTAGAGCTAGCCCGATTTCGATTTTAGGATCTATTACTGTATTAGTAGTCTTATCAGTTAGTTCATCGACATAAAAAACCGTATTATCTGTCCAGTTAAATGAAGTAAATAGGGATAGTAAAAGGAGCAAGCATGCACTAGCTGCAATTGAGGTAATTTTCATCGTTTTAGTTTTTTAGCTTTAAGTATTCAAACGTATTAATAAATATGTTGAGTACATTTTATATCCAAATTTATGACAAAATATAGACAAAATAGTAACCTATTTATAAAAAGTATGAAATAAATGATTGTACACTACTGTTTCAATGATGAATGGGGGTTATAAATTAGTAAACGTTATAAACAGCAAAATGTGCCGTTTTATAAAAATAAATATTAATCACATTTAACTTTTGTATTATACGAAAAAAGATTTATTTTAGCATATCAAGCTTTAAATATATGAAAAAGTTATTTCTTTATTGTCTTTTATTTATAGTATTATTTAGTGCCGATTTAGCTGCCCAAAACAGCAAAATGAAACCTAGCAATAATGTATCTCATCAAGATAGTTTAAAAAAGACATTAGTAGAATTAAATCATTCTGAAAAACATAAGGTCTTGCAATATGCACATCAGTTGAAACAAGACGTTGATCAGCAAATTATTGCGGAATATAATATGCTAACAGAAGAGCAAAAGAAATATTTAACTGCTTACGCAAAAAGCTTGACAGAAACAGAGAAAGAAAAGCAACTTACAACTATTTCTTGGGACTCTGATACATTTGAATTTGGGCAAATTGATGAGGGAGAAATTGCTGAACATACATTTAAAGTTACGAATACAGGAAAATTACCTTTGGTTATTGATTCTGCCAAATCCTCCTGTAGTTGCACCGTGCCTGAGTATCCTTCTTACCCTATTCCACCTGGAGAATCTGCCGAAATAACGATTAAATTTGATTCTAATAAAAGAACAGGACCAATACAAAAAGCAGTAGTTTTGTACAATAATTCTTCTCCTAATTTTAGAAGTATCTTGAAAATAAAAGGATTGGTTGTACCAAAAAAATGAGCATATATACGGTAACCGAAATGGCTAGGAAATGAATAGCAAAGTACGAAGGTGCTTCCCCAGAAAATAAATATGTATATTTTTTCGCCACTCATTGTTTCGAGAAATAGTCAAAAGTGAAATTTACCCCTTTTTTATCTTTGATTGGCAAAATCAAGACTATAGAATTTAACTTCAAACAGTTTCTTAGAAAAACTAACCCCATTTGCAATGCAAACAGGGCCTAGTCTATAAAAACAGTCTAATTTTTTACGAAGCTTTATGAAAAAGCATCAATTTATTCTTATTGATTAAGTACATTGTTACCTAATTTCGATTCATTTTTAATGATCTTATTTATGACAAGTACTCCATTTTTTTACCGATACCCCAAAGAGGATGCTTTAAAAAAATACCTCGTCTTTGGCAAGATAGATTGCTTTTTGTGAGTACCACAAAAGTTAATCTTCTTGTAGAAATTATATTACTTAAGCCTTTTGCACATTGTATTACAAA
>JAHDIP010000084.1:0-20352 GCA_020630735.1 Saprospiraceae bacterium
GCTATGTACGTCATCGTAATTCTTTTTCCAATCGCTTTATCAATCCATTATTAGATTACCTTAAACCTGATAAAGAATGGGTACCTCGTCAACCATTTAAGCCGATTACTACATAATCTATTGAAACATACATTTACGTTGTATAATATGAGCAATGATTTTAGAAATGGCATAAAGTAAAATAAGAGAAAAAGTCAATAACATCGTCTCATACTTTTTTACCTTTAATTTATTCCTTCTGGAGTAAATTATCTAATGCTTTCTTATACGCTATTTGAGTGTATTTTTGGTGCTCATTGATGGTATAACTAGCGGCTCCAGTAGTGGTATCAGCATAGCCAAATTCGATTTCTTCTTCGCTGTTTCGTTTAGTACTAATCAGTATAATCTCTTCGTCGATAGGAATATTAGGAAAGACAGTTGTATTGTTTTTTTTGATACCACTTATCAAGACAAAGGATTCTTTGAACATCAATTTAATTTCTCTTTGATCATTGTTTTGCACTGCTAACTCCTGTGTTTTTCTGTTTGTCTTATACATTCGGTCAATATTCCACATGCCTAAGCTAAAGCTAGCAAATTTATAATAATTCGTCCAAGCTTGTAAAGAGCTCGTGTCTCTATGCCATTTATATTTTGCCTTTGCTAAGATCATCGTTTTAGATAGTTTTTCATAATCTCGGTCAGACTTTGTAGACTTATATTTCCGTTCTTTATATTTTCGGTGCCTTTTTTTATAGTTATGTTTGTAGCGATTGATACGTTTTCTGATAGCCCTTTTTTTAGTGCCTTTGTCTTCCCATTTTTTAATTATTTCCATTCGTTGCGAAGCAATAGAAGCTCGTTCATCATCTGTTGCCTTTTCCCAATGATATAGTTTTCTAATTGTTCTACTGCTCGTACCTAAAGAGACTGTGTCAAGAATCCAATCATAACTACCCTCAACTAATAGTCCTTTGTAGATACTAAAATTTTCAGTTGCATTTTCTACTTTTGAGTTTTTAGGAATTTGTATCGAAAGACTTTTATCCTTTGCCAAACTCAATTTTTCGCCAGCCATAGAGTAGGCTTCTATACTAATCATTCCTCTAGATTCTAAAAAATGTTCTCCAATATTTGTAGTGACATTATTGAGAATAGCATCCTGAAAATCTAAAACTTCTAGCGTTTCCACAATAACATTTTCTGTTACCAGTTCGCCATTACTGTCAACAAAAGCATTGGGTGGAATATCTACAATACAACCTTTCTTTAAATATAAGGTCGTTTCTTTATTGGTTTCTATTGTTGTTTTTTCGTATCTATTTTCTTTACTAAAAGCAAAGGATTGTTTTTTATTTACTGAATAAAAATCATATCGAATACGAATGAAATTCCAGTTTTTGACAGCAACATGATCGAAGTAAAGATGCTCTAATTTTTTATAATGAATTAGTCGATTGACTTTATGTCCATTAAATAATAATTCTTCTCGAAGAATTTCTGTTCGATCACCAATCAGTAATTTATCAGACTTAGGGAAACTTTCTAATACAAGATTTTCAATGATATGGGAGCTAAAGATATCATTAGTAAGTTGCTCAAGTGCCTCTAATGATTGTTCCTCGATTTCAGAAGTGTTTTCCGAAAAATAAATATCTAGATAATTGCTAGATTGTCCAATAAGGGGACTTAAGGAAGTCAAGAGGAGTACGATTAGTAGGCTGTTTTTCATAGCAATAAAAGATTTATTGGTATTCAAAAAAAAAGTAGACTCACCGAAGTGAACCTACTTTTTTTAACGGTAATGTAAAACAGAAATTACTTAATCTATTTTCTTTAACGTTCGCATCGTTTGATTATTGATAATACTATTGCGTATTTGGTAATAGTCCCGTTGTTCTTCATTTAAAGAAACTTGCGTTTTATTTTGCATAATAGTTGTCAAACCTACTGCTGTAACTTGTATCAAAATTTGCTGAGGAAAACTCATTGTCATATTTTCAAAAATAGCACCTTGTTCCGTTACTGTTTTGAGTTTAAATTTGACAGGGGTATTATGGTCTGGAAACGTAGTGCTAAAGTAGATGTTATTTTCTGAATATTCAATCGTCATTTCCTCTGTAAATGAAATAACACTACTTACAGTTATTGTACCCATTCCTTTGATAACATTCGAACTTATTCTTGTCCATTCTTCATAAGAAGGAATATTTTCTACAGTACCTTCCCATTTTCCAAGTAACCAATTAAACTCGTTCATCATCTCGGCAGTTGCATGGCTAGCTACGGAGCTAGATGGAGAAACCATTCCACTAGCACTAGCTTTATTTTTTTTCGAAGCGAAAGCGCTACTACGTGTTTTCTCTTTCGCTTTTTTCATTTCTACATGAGTAATTACTTCTGGAGCTTCTGATTTTAGTGGAGTTTCTAACTGATCTTCCATTATACGAGAGTTCGCAATCTCTATGTCTTCTTCTTCATAAATATCATGCTCATTATACTGTCCCATTTGTAAATCAGGATTTGCAGCAGGCGGTTCCATATCAGACATTTCTAAAATTTGACCGTCCTCTTCATATGCATAATTTTCTTCCATGATGGCAGCATCTTCTGCAAAAGTGACCGAAGAAGTATTCGTTGTACCAATAGTCGTTGTTGTTTCCTCTATATCAGCGGTTACATCAGTAAGCTGACTTGTAGAAGCAACGTCTTTATTTTTTATTAATGTTTCTTTATTTGAATCTGCAGATGTCTTTTTTAATTGTTTTTTTGCACTAGGTTTGTAATTTTTTTCTCTTTCAGCAAAAGCTAATGGATTATTTGTTGCTGTAGTAACAGTTACTTTTTGAGAGACGTCTGCTATTAAGCTTGTATTATTTTCAGTAATCACCTTTGCATATAATTTTTGCCCTCTGCTTCCTTCATTAATAGGGTTCGTTGCTCGATTTGCTGCTCTATGAGTAACTTCTACTACTCTAAACATTTCGTTATCATATGCATCGCTATGTACTAAGTCTTCAAATTTCATTGGTTTATTATTAGCCATTTGCTTAGAAGAAGCCTCAGCATAATAGTTAGGCTGATTATTGAACAAGCCAATAACTGCCGTTACAGCAACAAGAGCGACTAGAGCAGCAGCGACTGCCAACTTCCGATAAATAGAAGTCGTTTTTTTAGTTTGATGTGCATCCAACTTATCTTCCAACCTATCCCATACATGACGAGAAGGCTGTTCATCAAGCTTATGCTGATTATCTCTAATCTGATCAAATAAATCCTTTTTCATTTTCATTTTCTCTTGATATATTTCAAATAGCTAGAGCCATATTCTTTAAGCCTAAAACTATTTTTTCTGATTTTTTTAATGTTATAAGTCCACGTTGATCCACCTTCTATATATTGAGTAAAGTGATCTTGCAGATATGCTTTAATCGATTTTGATCTTGTATTCTCTATGGGGATAATTAGTTCGTCACAGCCAAAATAACTGATACGTAGTTGAGTAGGAACGATATTTATAGGAACTTTTAATAGTGCTTTACCATCACTATCGCTCGCTATTCCAAAATTTACTTTAACATCATTCGTTTCAAGTAAAATAGTTGCATATTGAATACGTTCGCTACTAGTATAGTTTACATCGATATTATATTGTATAGAGTCCGATGACTCATTAACATCTTTTAGTAGAAAATAGCTTTTATCATTTTTGGGTTTGCTATCTTCAAAGTGTAATTCGAGCTTCCCATTATTAACTTCATATCTACCTTCGCCGTAATCTTGTCCAGTACAATGTGAATTGAGAAGCGAAAAACGTCCATCTTTTTGAAAAGTATATACAGTACTACTAAACGAAGGTATATTCGTATGATAGCTACCTTCTAGCTGAGCATGTAGTGCTAGAGGAAAGAGTAGTAGTAGGAATATATAATTGTACTTTTGCATAATATTTTACCCTACACCGGGCAATCTGTTTTTTAGAACTAACTCTTGCATTCGTTTTTTAGCTAAAATTAATTGCGATTTAGACGTATTAATACTGATACCTAATAACTCGGCAATTTCTCTATGCTTATAACCATCTACTACGTAAAGGTTGAAAACTGCACGATAACCAGGTGGAAGCTGATCAAGTAAATTAAGAATATCTTGAGCCGAAAGCTCGTCAATGATACTTATTTGTGAAGGGACTTCAAGATTATTGACTTCAACCGTCATCAATAAATTACCCTTTTTTCGTAAAAACATCAGTGCTTCATTTACCACTATTCGACGAATCCATCCTTCAAAACTCCCATTTTCTTTAAACATACCAATTTTGGTCATCACTTTAAACATTCCCTCCATTAAGATATCTTCGGCATCCTCTCTGTTCTTTGCATAGCGCTTGCATACCCCAAACATTTTTGGAGCATACTGATCGTAAAGCAGTTTCTGAGCCTTGCGGTCTTGCCGTTTTAAAGCTTTTATGAGTTCTTTTTCAGTCAATACAGGTAGTTTTCGAGCCAGATGCTTAACCGAAAGCGAAAATTTGGCTACTCGTTCCAAGTTAAGTTTTTTTTCTGAATCAGATAAATAAGTATATGATATAAATATAATTTGGCAAAGAGAATCCTATTTTTAAGCCAAAACAACCTCTATATTATACTTGATCAACACTTTTATAGATGCAAATATCTCTTTTTTTGGTGTATTGAAATCAATATTTCTATCTTTTACGGCTTTTCAAAGATTATATTCCCATTGTTTACTATATATTTGTTACAAGAAATTAAAAAACCGTAAAAATGGAAAGTACACAAAACTATTATAACATTGGAGGTCTTAATGCCTTAGATCTCGGTGAACGTTATGACTACCCAGTATATGTATACGATAGTGCCATAATGAAGCGTCAATATGAGCGTTTAATAAATGCATTCAAGGTTAAAAATCTAAAAATCAATTATGCTTGTAAAGCATTAACGAATATCAATGTGCTAAAATTATTCCGAGAAATGGGATCAGGTTTAGATGCTGTTTCTATTCAGGAAGTACGCCTAGGGCTTAAAGCAGGATTTCACCCTAAAGATATTTTGTATACCCCAAATTGTATATCCATTGAAGAAATCCAGCTTGCTGTTAAAGCAGGTGTGAAAATCAATATTGACAATATTTCTATCCTCGAGCAATTTGGTCATTTACATCCAGAGGTACCTGTTTGTATTCGAATAAATCCACATATTATGGCAGGAGGAAGTCATAAAATTTCAACGGGGCATATCGATTCTAAGTTTGGTATTTCCATTCATCAAATGCCTCATGTGAAAAGAGTCGTTGAGTCTTTATCATTAAAAATTGAAGGAATTCATATGCATACAGGGTCTGATATTTTAGATGCAGAAGTCTTTCTTTTTGGTGCCGAAATATTATTTAATGTTGCCAAAGATTTTAAAGACTTAGCCTATATAGATTTTGGTAGTGGATTTAAAGTGCCGTATAAGCCAAATGATATTGAAACAGATATCGAAGCTTTAGGTGCTAAATTATCTGAACGCTTTAATACGTTCTGTGAAGATTATGGAAAAGAGCTTACACTTAAGTTTGAACCAGGCAAATTTTTAGTGAGCGAGTCGGGCAGTTTTTTAGTAAAAGTAAATGTTGTAAAACAAACAACTTCTTCGGTCTTTGTTGGTATCGATACTGGATTAAACCATCTAATTAGGCCTATGTTTTACAATTCATATCATAGAATTGAAAACATATCTAATCCTAGTGGCAAACCACGAATTTATTCAGTCGTTGGGTATATTTGTGAAACGGATACCTTCTGCACCAATCGGAAAATCGCCGAAGTACGGGAAGGTGATATTTTAACTTTTGCCAATGCAGGTGCTTATTGTTACTCCATGGCTTCAAATTACAATTCTCGTTTTCGCCCTGCTGAGGTGTTAGTACATGAAGGTAAAGATTACCTTATTCGCAAAAGAGAAACGATGGAAGATATCATGCGAAATCAAGTAGAATTACCTATATTTGATAAAGAGGTGGTGGAATAAATAAAGGAGTATTAATTCTAAAGATATGAAACATTCATGTCTAAGGATTAGAGCTGTTTGCGAAAGACAGGTACACAATGATATGATTAAAAAGATAAAGTAAATCTACTGTCTTGATCTTAGTCAGTCGAAAGCTACTCATCGGAGATCGCTCCAAGTGATCCGATGTGTTAAAAAAGCGAACAGTAAATTTTAACCATATGGAATATGCATGCTTAAGCTTTAGACAAACAGGGTAACGCCTAAGCCACTCCTTTTTTAGCATTGTGCAAAAGGTGCTGTTAGAAACAGCGAAATAGTCAAGCGTAGTTGCAAACTACGCTTAGCAGATAGGGTTGTTTTTTGGACTTAAAGAAAATTTAAAACAGATGAAACAGATATTTTTTTTAACCTTCCTATGTTGTCTATTCTTTTTTTCTTGTAAAGAGCAACAAGAAAAAAATGGCTTATCTGAAGAGGTAATGATTACTGAAGAATCGAAACCCACATCAGAAGAAACAAGCACAGCAACTACTGTAGATCAATCAAAACTAATCAGTCAAATTGTAGATAATAAAGTATTTACTACCGATGGAAAAATACATCCAATCAAAGGCTTGGATGATGATGAAATGGCTACATTTTTTGTTTTACGCCATGCTGAAAAACAAAGCAATTCAGACAATCCAGCATTAACAAAAGAAGGACATGAACGGGCAGAACGCTTATCGGAATTATTAAAACAAGTTCGCTTCAAACAAATTTGTTCAACCGATTATCCTCGAACACTAGAAACCGTTCGCCCAACAGCAATCGCCCAACAAATACCTCTCACCACCTACACACCAAAAAGTATCCCCGTTTTTCTGACCATTACTTTACAGTCTGAACCTGGGTCAACTATTCTAATGGTCGGACATTCAAATACCGTCCCTAAAACATTAAATGTGTTGACAGGTACCTCCGACTATAAAGATATCCCTCATTCAGAATACGATAATTTATACATCGTTTCTGTCAAGAAAAAAGGCGAAGCCGAAGTACAAGCGTTTAAGTTTTAAAGTCTTTTACCCAACCTCAACTATAGTTTTTACGTCATCTTTATAACAACTATTCATTAAATTTGATTGTCGAAATGAAACAGGTGTTTGTGCTTTAAGTGTAACCTTTAGTGCAATATCCTATTCTATACTGAAACCAAAGTGGTTTTCGGATTGTCAAACGTTCAAAGTACCTAAAAATCAAACGATAGCTACTAACGATAATCCTTAAACCGAATACCGGTAGGTATATTTTGGAATCACATAGTATCCTATGTTTCATCTTTAATGTACGATACTCTAATAGTACTAACTAAAGCTGAGGATACCGTAAAACTTATAAATAATGACAAAGATTTACCTTTTTCTTCTTTTTCTTCTAGGACTAACAACTAGCTCCTTTAGCCAAACACCATTCCCTACAGAAAATGTATTATGGGATCAAGCCTATATTGGTTTTGGTGGATTTCCTTTGCCAGAGTATTTTGTCCTGTGTGGTGATACAACGATCAGCAACCAAACATACAATAAGCTGTATCAAATTTATCCTAGTCTAGTAGATGAAAATCATCAGCTGACTTATATAGGAGGTACACGGTCTGAAGGTGAACAGGTCTATCTGAGGCGTCGAGATAATGAAGAAATTTTATTTTATGATTTTTCATTAGAAGTAGGGGATAGTGTACAGATAAAATCTGCATACCCCGATTTCTTTGGAGATTATGACGTACAGATGGAAGTAAGCGAAGTCGGTACAACTATGGTGGGCGGTATGCAGCGCAAAACGATTCACTTTATTTATAATTTTACGCACGAAGAAATCTGGATTGAAGGAATTGGTAGTACCGATGGCCTTATTACAAGAGGTCTTTTTGTAGAACCCTTTATAAGTGATTACGAACCTTTTTTGGTTTGTTTCAAACAAGATAATATTACTCAATATCAAGTAGACGACGAATTTTTATGTTCTGATTTTACTTACGAGGGCGATTGCCAATCAACAACATCTACAGATGAGGTGGAGGTAAATATCTTTACCGTAGCCCCAAATCCTTTTAGAGAGACGATACGTATTCATTTTGAAAATAGAATAGAAGGAACCCCACAGGTTCAATTATTTGATTTGGCAGGAAAAGGTGTTTCGATTAATTATTCGATAGGTAGTCAGAATATTGAGATAAAAACAGCCTTAAAGGAACCAGGTATATACTTTTTACAGTTAGTAGATGAAAGAACAAATCAAGTACTTTTACGTAAAAAGTTAGTATCTCTTTGAAAAAAGATTTGACAATAAAGTAGTACCTGTCAATTAATCGGTCATTTTGAATGGAAATAAATTAGGGTAAGATCTAAAATAAACCTTTATATTTGCGCAAAAATTAAATAAAGAATGCAATTATCTGAACGTTACAACCCGAGCGAAAAAGAAGAAAAATGGTATCAGCATTGGATGGATAAAAACTATTTCCATTCAGAGCCAGACGAAAGAGAGCCATATACAATCGTCATCCCACCTCCAAACGTCACAGGTGTCCTGCATATGGGGCATATGTTGAACAATACCATCCAAGATATATTAATTCGTAAAGCAAGATTAGAAGGCAAAAATGCTTGTTGGGTACCAGGTACCGATCATGCCTCTATTGCTACGGAAGCGAAGGTCGTAAAGATGCTAAGAGAACGAGGTATCAAAAAATCAGATATAAGCAGAGATGAGTTTTTAAAGTATGCCTTTGAGTGGAAAGACAAATACGGAGGAATCATTCTCGATCAGCTCAAAAAACTAGGAGCCTCTTGCGATTGGGAGCGTACCCGTTTCACGATGGAAGACAGTCTTTCGAAAGCAGTGATTAAGACCTTTGTAGACTTATACCATAAAGGTAAAATATACCGTGGTCTTCGTATGACAAATTGGGACCCTGAAGCAAAAACAGTATTGTCGAATGAAGAAGTAATTCACAAAGACGAAAATTCTCGTTTATTTCACGTTCGCTACAAAGTAGAAGGTACAGAAGACGAATGGGTAACGATAGCAACGACTCGACCTGAAACGATTTTGGGTGATTCGGCTGTTGCAGTACATCCTAAAGACGAACGCTATACCCATTTAAAAGATAAACGAGTTATTGTACCAATGGTCAATCGTTCAGTACCGATTATTTTTGATCGTTATGTAGAAATGGAATTTGGAACAGGTGCACTAAAAGTAACGCCTGCTCACGATATGAATGACTACGAAATTGGTCAACGTCACGAACTTGAAGTCATTGATGTTTTGAATGAAGATGCTACGATGAGTGAGGCGGCTCAATTTTATATTGGTGAAGATCGTTTTGTTGTTCGAAAGAAAATCGTAAAAGACTTAGAAGCGGCGGGGCATATTGTAGAAATTCAAGATTACCGAAATAAAGTAGGTCGTTCGGAACGTACCAACGCCGTTGTTGAACCTCGTTTGACTCGTCAGTGGTTTTTAGATATGAAAGGCTTTGCTAAGACAGGATTGAATGCGGTGAAAAGTGGTCAAGTAACGTTCTATCCAGAGCATTTTTGGAATATGTACTACAATTGGTTGAACGAAGACAACATCAAAGATTGGTGCATCTCTCGTCAATTGTGGTGGGGGCAGCGTATACCTGCTTTTTATTATGGCGAAGATCTTTTTGTAGCTGAAACGGCAGAAGAAGCTTTGGCACAAGCAAAGAAAAAAACAGGCAAAGAGGATTTGACAATTGCAGATTTACAACAAGATGAAGATGCCGTTGATACCTGGTTTTCTTCTTGGCTATGGCCTATTTCTGTTTTTGATGGTTTCGAAACACAAGAAGAATTAAAATATTATTATCCGACGAATGTACTTGTAACTGGTTGGGATATTATGTTCTTTTGGGTTGCTCGAATGATCATGTCTGGTTACGAATGGTCAGGCGAACTCATGGGCTTAGATCATGTAACGGAGCATGGTCGCCAACCATTTAACGATGTATATTTTACAGGAATGGTTCGAGATAACAAACGTCGCAAGATGTCGAAGTCGCTTGGTAATTCTCCTGATGCTTTGGCATTGATCGATAATTATGGTGCCGATGGTGTACGTTTTGGAATGTTATCTTCTGCTTCCGCAGGAAATGATATTGTATTCGATGCACCTATCGATCCAGAAACAAAAGCAGTTAAAAATGAATCGAAACTGTGTGAACAAGGATTGAAGTTTTGCAATAAATTGTGGAATGCCTTACGTTTGATAAAAGAGTTAGAAGTGGTAGAAAAACCTGTTAGTGCTGAAGCAGGAAAGGTAAATGCTTTAGCTGGTCTTTGGTTCGAAGAAAAGATGAAGCAAACAGTTCACGAACTAGAAGAGAGTTTTAAAACCTATCGCTTGTCTGAAGCACTGATTTCTACCTATAGTTTCATTTGGACGGACTTTTGCTCTTGGTATTTAGAAATGGTTAAACCAGAATATGGCAAACCAATTGACCGAGTAACACTTGATCGTACGATTAACTATTTCGAACGCTT
Source organism: Saprospiraceae bacterium (assembly GCA_020630735.1). Lineage (GTDB taxonomy): Bacteria > Bacteroidota > Bacteroidia > Chitinophagales > Saprospiraceae > JAHDIP01. Next base: position 10,556 of record JAHDIP010000084.1, read on the forward strand.
GATGACGATCTTACATCCTTTTATGCCATTCGTTACAGAAGAAATTTGGCACTTGCTCAAAGAGCGTAAAGACGGAGAAGATTGTGTCATTAGTAGCTATCCTAAAACAGTAGCCTTCGATAAAGCTTTATTGAAAAAAGTAGAAACAGCACAAGAGGTAATCAGCAAAATGCGAGATACTCGAAATGTGAATGGCGTAAAAATGAAAGAAGAGATCAAACTGTATGTTGAAAATACGGCTTCTTCAAAAGCATTATACGAGCAAGAGGGTATACTAGAAATGGTTGAGAAATTAGCCAATCTAGAAAGCCTTACTTTTACAGATAACGAAGTAGAAGGTACTATTTCTTTCTTAGCAGGAACGGAAAAATACTTTGCTGCTATTAATGTAACGATTGATGTAGAAGCAGAGCGTGAACGTTTTACAAAGGAACTTGAGCAAGCACAAGGCTTCGTAAAAGGAGTAGAGAAAAAACTAAACAACGAACGTTTCGTAAGTGGCGCACCTGAAGCAGTCGTTAATAAAGAACGCCAAAAATTAGCAGATGGTTTAGCGAAAATTAAAATACTAGAAGAGTCGTTGAAAAACTTGAATTAATGCTTAAAGTGCTAACACACAATGATTGAAACGAATCGTTCTTTTTAGCATCGTGCAAAAGGTGCTGTTTTTTGGATTTAAAGTAAATTTTAAACGGATGAAAGAGAAGGCGCTAAGATTTTGGAATTGGTTTACCGAAAATCAAAATAAATATCTTTTTATCATAGAGGTTGATCCAGAAGAAAGAGATCGATTGCTTGATGAATTCTTGACGGAATTGCATCAGTTTAGTGAAGGTACATTTTTCGAAATGGGCGGTGACCCAAATGCAAAGATGGAACTTATTATTACGGCTGATGGCGATGTAGAGTATTTTAAAGATGTTGAATTTCTTGTTGAACATGCGCCCAGTTTTACCAATTGGGAAGTTATTCCTTTTAAGCCTCCAATGGGAAATGCTTTTACGACTACATATGGAGACGTTGAATTTGATCCTCATAAAATAATCTTTATTCCACTGTCTAGTAAAAGTAATCCTGAGAATATAGGAATAAGAGTTTGTTATAATGATTATGAAGAAGAAAACAAAGTTGTTTTTATAAATGGAACTTACCTTATGCTTGATGTCATTCTTGGAGAAAAATCTGTTGTTGAAGATATTCAATATCTTGAAGTCGTAAGAACGCCAGATAATATCGGCACCTTAGATTTTAGACATTTATGTGATATAAAAGAGTTCATAGATGAACAAAAAAATAGAAACTGATATCGTTTTTGAAATAGAAAAAAATTGAAAAATCCTTGTAGCAGATGTTGCAAGGATTTTTTTGTAGGGGGTGGTTGTCTGGGAATATAAATAAATTTTAGGTTTTGTATAATACTTGTCAATCCGCTTTTTATAGCTAATAATCGTTTGAAAAAGTGATTTTTCAAAAACATTCACCTAGAGTTTTTGTTTAATGTTTGTTCTTAAATTGTTAAACAAAAAAACAAAAATAATGAAGACACTCTTTACCTGTCTCATGCTATGCATGGGTGTAACACTCTTTGCCCAAACCGCTCGACTTCAAGTCATTCATAATTCTCCAACACCTACTGTAGATGTATATGTAAATGGAGATTTACTATTAGACAACTTTGCTTACCGAACAGCGACACCTTATATAGATGTACCTTCAGGAGTAGAACTCAATATTGGAGTAGCACTAGGAAATAGTGTTTCTGTAGATGATGTATTGGTTAATTTTCCAGTGACATTAGAAGAAGGAGAAACCTATGTAGCAGTAGCAGCAGGTATCGTTGGTGGCGATCCAGGATTCAATTTATTCGTCAACAATATGGGAGCCGAAACGGCTGATGATCCTGCTAATGTAGGTATCTCATTTTTTCACGGTTCGCCCGATGCACCTGAGGTTGATGTACTAGCAAACGGAGGCGTTTTATTTGATAATACAGCATTCGGAGCTTTTGCAGGATATGCGAATGTACCTGCGTCTCAATACAATCTATGGGTGACTCCTTCAGAAGATAATGCAACAATTGTAGCTGCCTATTCTGCTGATTTTTCTTGGTGGGCTGGTAACACAGCTGTTGTATTTGCATCAGGATATTTATCTGGAGATTTTCCTGCTTTCGAACCTTGGGTTGCTTTATCAAATGGAGGTACTTTTCCATTGCCAGCGACGGCCATCCCAGACCTTACTTCAAAAGTGCAGATTGTACATAACTCTCCTGATCCAGCAGCAACAACTGTAGATATTTATGTAGGAGGAGACTTATTATTAGATGATTTTGCATATCGAGCAGCAACTCCTTTTGTCGATGTTCCTGTAGGTACGCCAGTGTCAGTAGCAATTGCTCCTAGTACAAGTACATCTGTAGATGATGCCATTGCTACTTATGACTTGACCTTCGAAGCAGGCAAACGTTATATCGCTGTAGCTAATGGATTGCTAGGTGCTGATCCTGCATTCAATGTTGATGTATTTGATATGGGAAGAGAACAAGGTGTAAATCCAGAACTGTTTGATTTAGCATTTTTACATGGTTCACCTGATGCGCCAGCTGTTGATATTGATGCACGTGATGTGGGAACTTTAGTTGCGAATATTGCTTATAGTGAATTTAGAGGGTATACTTCTTTAGCTCCTAAGGCTTACAATTTAGATATTAAACCTGCTGGTACCAATACTATCGTTACGACTTTATTAGCAGATGTTTCGGGTTTAGAAGGTCAAGCAGGTATTGCTATTGCTTCAGGATTTTTAGGAAGTGATCCAGCTTTTGCTGTAATTGTTGTATTAGCAGATGGAACAGTGGTTACATTGACAGAATCACAGTTAGCAAGAGTACAAGTCATTCATAATTCACCAACCCCAACAGTTGATATTTATGCGAATGATGGTTTGTTTGTAAATGATTTAGCGTACCGAAATGCTACACCTTTTGTAACGGTTCCAGCTGGTGTAGAATTAGATTTAGGTATTGCTTTGAGCAATAGCCAATCAGCTGATGAAGCATTAGCTAACTTTCCAGTGACTTTGGCAAATGGCGGAACATATGTTGTAATTGCTAATGGAATTGTTGGAGGTGATCCAGCATTCAATTTAGAGATTTTCGATATGGGGAGAGAGACTGCAAGCGAAACAGGAAATGTTGATTTATTATTTTTCCATGGTTCTCCAGATGCACCAACTGTTGATATCACAACAGGTGGAAATGTATTGTATGATGATGTTTCTTACGGCGGTTTTTCAGGATACCTAAGTGTACCTGCAGCGAGCTATATTTTAGATGTAACACCTGGAGATGACAACAGTACTGTTGTTGCTTCTTACCAAGCAGACTTTTCTTGGTGGGTAGGAAATACAGCAGTCGTTTTTGCTTCAGGAAATCTATCGGGTGATTTTCCAGCCTTCCAACCATATGTAGCTTTATCTACAGGAGGTACTTATCCATTACCTGTGGCAAATGGTTTTGATGCTGCGGATAATTTTAGAGCAACAGCAATTGGTGTTCAAAATAATGCATTCAAAGTATTTCCGAATCCTGCGACTACCAATATACAGATTCAGATGGATTTAGAAAAAGAAGAGGATGTACAGCTAAGTATTTTAAATGCTGCTGGTCAATCTATCCGTTCTTTCCAATTCGGAACATTAGCAAAAGGTTTCCAATCTTTAGATATTGATGTTAGTGATTTGAATGCAGGATTGTATTTGTTGAAAGTAGATACAGCGGCAGGTAGCCAGACGCAGTTATTGACGATAGGAAAATAGATTTTATAGTTTTTTTCAACGTTTTATTCTAGCGGGAGTCAACTTTGTTGGCTCCCGCTATTTATGTTTACTTTACTCGTTTTAGAACTTGAAGGTTTTGACTATTTTTAGCTTGTCCAATGATTGGGCGAAACTCAATCGTCAATTCATCATTTTCGATTCCTTTTACTGTTAAACCACTCAGAAAGACGGTTCCGTTTTTAGCAATTTCTAAAGTATTGCCAAAGGTTCGGTATGTCCATTGACCACCTTGATATTGACTTTGTTTTCCAATCTTACAAGTGCCATCTTCATTAAAAACAAAGTCCCAATTTTCATTTTGCCAATGGCCATAGAGGTCTGCCTTTTCGTATGTACTAGAACAGGCTGTTAATAATAAAAAGCTAAAAGAGAGTAGTAGTAAGTTTTTCATTTGTTTACAATTTAAAATCAATGTTGTACGACAAAACGTTTTGTCGTTAGCCCAATATCAGTTTTTATTTGGAATAAATATACACCATTGCTAAACTTTTTTAGATCGAAAGAAAATTGCTCTTTTTTTAGATTAGAATAAGACTCTTGTAAAAGTACCTTACCATCAAGGCTATGAATAGAAACTTCTGCCTCATTTATCTGCTCAACTAGCTCCACATCGACAAATAACATTTCATCAGCAGGATTTGGAAAAATATTTACTTGATGTCTATCGTCAAGAATATTTTTTGTCGGCACCACACTTTCTATTCGCATTCTAATTTGAGCAGTTACTTCTTCGCCAAAGCCACCCAAAAACCATTCGCCTCCATTAGCAGGATCTTTTAATACACTTCCGATATCATAACGATAATCTAATTCACTATACGGACAGTACATATCTTTGGTATATTCGATCATCAAAAAATACTCTCCATAGTTTTCGATTGCAACACCTTGTACGGCATCGTTAATGTCTAAAATATCGACAACAAATAATTCATAGTTATTATCTCCACTTACAAAGGTATAATCATTCGCTCCCACTAGTACGAGATCATCATCTGTAAAAATTGGATCATCATCTTCCTCCACTTTATATAGTCGAATTCCTACTGTTTCTCCAACAAGTACTGAATCACTTGCTACCGAAAAAATAGCTTCTGTAATAGCATAATAATTTTGATCTCCACCATTATTAGGTGTTATAAAGTAGTTGCCGATCATCCAATTTTCAGTAGGGGCAAGAGGTTGAGTAGCAGTTGGGATTTCACCATTATCTCGCCAAAATTCATTTGTAGTAATTTTAAAATTTGTATCAAAGGTATTATTATTTACCTGCGCGTCATCTTCTTGCTGATCGACAATATACCTTAGCTGATAAGTACCAATATCTATATTACTCGGCAAGTAGTAATCAGAAAAATAAATCGTGCTATCTTTTCCAGCTTCAAGCGAATCGAGTGTGGTCGTTGTAGTAAACAGTATGCTAGTTCCTTTTAATATTTCAGCTCTTACTGTAATATCATGTTGGCTATTTAGTCCAATATTTCCGATATTGGCAGCAAAGCGAAAAGTATCTATTTGACTAATAGGAGTTGCGTAGTTTTGTGCTCTACGTACATGATTGATCGTTAGATCATTCAGAGGAGTTGGATCATAATCTAAAAGAGCGATATCATCTATTTGCCAATTATAAGCACAACCAGGTGGAACACCATTTGCTGTTGATCCATCAGCCACGTAGTGAAATGCAAAATAAACGAACTCTTCACTTGCGGCATGCTCAGAGATATCAATGTTTAATGTGCAAGGATTGATATTAGGTTCGTTGTTGCAACTATAATCATTTGGTGCTGAATTTTCAAAAACTTCATATTGGTGCCATTCTGTTAGATCTGTACTTACTTCAACAAAGGTGCGATCACCATAACGTCGATAGTAGTTTTCAAATTGCAAGATGACAAAATCTTTATCAGCACAACTAATAGGAGGTGAAATCAGCCAAGTGTCTTGGTTGCCACTACAGTTAAGATCAGAGTCAAAAATCATCCAACCATTAGAGGCAGTAGTTGAATTGATAGGAAAAGTTGGAGCAGGTCCTTGGGGGCCGGTTGTGGTATACATCCACGAAGCACTTGATGTTCCGTCGCCAGCATCTACCACAGTTGTCCAACCTTGAGGAATACCACTACCAAAATCTTCAGTAAAAAATTGAGCTTGAACTTGAGAGCCAATCAATAAAAAAATTAATCCAAAGAGTACTTTGTAGAGAATTGTTTTCATAATCATTAAAATTTTGTGAACAAATGTTGTCTTTGGAAAGTAGAAACTAAGTAGCTCACGATAATTAATTCGGTAAATTTTTGATCGAAGGTTTTTTTGATAGATTTTCTCAAAAAATCAATGCATAGCAGGGCTACGGATTTATTTTTTGAGGAAATATAGCGGAAAAAGATCGTTATAAAATACCGAAGTAATTATTGTGCGTTACTTTAAGATAGTTACAAGATAACAGTTGTTATTTTGCAAACAAAAAGTAGTAGTAAATTAATATACGACTAATTGAAGAAAAAGTACGTCATAGAATTGTAAAGCTGCATTAAATTGTAATCAAACGTACATATTCTTCTTGCAATTGCTTTTTATCGACAGGTACAACGCCTACTTTTTCACAAACCTGACCACCAGCCAGATTTGCCAAAATAGCCACCTCTTTAATATCTAACGATAGTGCAATTCCTAGTGCTGCTACACTGATGACGGTATCACCAGCGCCACATACATCAGCGATATTGCGAGCTTGTGTACCTATAATAGAACATTTATTCGCATCGTCTATAAAAATTCCCAATTCCGAAAGTGTAATCATGGTGTATTGGTTGCCTAGCTTTTCTTGAAGAAATCGAGCAGCTTTAGCCAAATCACCTAATTCTGGTTGGATAGAAAATGGAGCGCTTTCACGTATCTCCTTAAGGTTAGGTTTGAAAAGACTGACATGCTTGTAGGCTAAAAAGTTGCGATGCTTGGGATCAACAACAGTAGGTATATCACGTTTCAATGATTCAAGTATCAATTCCCGAATCACTTCTAAACTCAATACTCCTTTATTATAGTCTTGAAAAAGAATGACATGAATGTCGGTACTATCTAAAATCGATTTTATGTTATCCAAGTATTGTTTTGTCTCTTCGCTGGAAAGATCGTGGGAGTCTTCGGTATCAACTCGTATGAGGTGTTGGTTGCTTGCAATTACTCTTGTTTTTACAGTCGTTTGGCGTTCAGTAGATTTTATAATGCCTTTGGTAGAAAGCTCATGCTTAGGAAGGAGTCTTAAAAATTGCTTAGCTGCTGTATCGTCTCCTATTACACTACATAAATAAGGTGTAGCACCAAGTGCTTTAATATTGAGTGCTACATTAGCTGCACCACCCAATCTATTTTCTCGATCTTGCAAATGCACAACAGGAACAGGAGCTTCAGGCGATACTCTCGTCACTTTACCTGTGAGGTAACGGTCAATCATTACATCACCTACGATAAGTACGTTTAAAGAATTAAAGGCTTCAAAAAAGTTGTTTGTCTCTGTCATAGTATATTGCAAGTCTAATCAATAGCAAAAATAAAAATCCTGACGGGGTTAATTGTCTTTTTGAAGTAAATTATTCAAAAAAAATGAAAACTTATAAGGGATGATTAAACTTGCCTCATTTAAAGAACCATGAACTATTCTTAACCAAACACGCATTCGTAGAGCACTTTGCGTCTATGCAACTTAGCGTACCGAAAGTTAACAACTCAATTTCTTATTAATATATTCTAAAATGAGTTCACTCGCTCCCTGATTTTTTTCCACATAAGCCCTAGCCGTTTTAGAAGCCTTATCATATTGTTTTTTATCGCTTAGTATATCCATCCAATTTCTAAAGTCATTTTTATTGTAAATACACATCGCACCACCCGTTTTGACTAGGCTAAGCGCCTCTTCAAATTTTTTATACTTTGGACCAAAGAGAACCGGTAAACCAAAAGTGATCGGCTCCAAGGTATTGTGAATACCTGCACCAAAACCGCCACCGATATAAGCAATTGTTCCGTACTGATACAAAGATGATAGCATCCCAATATTATCAATCAACAAAACCTTCGATTGAGCAATCGTTTTGACATTTGCTTTCGAATAGCGAGTACAAGAAACTGTTAGTTTTGATTCAATTTCTTGAAGGTGACTTTCCTTGATATCGTGTGGAGCAATGATGCATTTCCATTGAGTAGTATTATTGATGAATGGACAAATGATATCTTCATCAGGAGACCAAGTGCTACCTCCAACTAATATAGGAGCCTGTTGTGCAAATGCTTTGACAATCGGAAAAGTTTTTGCTTGCTTTGCTAGGTCAAGTACTCGATCTATTCGGCTATCGCCTGCTACACTGCAATGCTCTATCTGATGTTGTTGCAATAAATCGAATGATGCTTGGTTTTGTACAAAAATATGTTCAAAAGAAGTGAGTATACTTTTAAAGAAACCGCCATAAGATTTGAAAAATAATTGATTCGGACGAAAGAGAGCTGAGATTAATATCGTAGATATGTTACGTTCTTTAAGCTGACTAAGATAGTGGTACCAAAATTCGTATTTTACAAAAATGGCAAAGCTTGGTTGTACAATATCTAAAAACTGTCGGGCATTTTTTTTAGAATCAGGAGCTAAGTAAAATACTAAATCTGCTTCGCTATAATTTTTTCGAATTTCATAACCAGAAGGGGAGTAGAAGGTCAACAAAATTCGGTAATTGGGTTGTTCCTTTTTCAAGCCTTCTATGACTGGACGACCTTGCTCAAACTCACCTAGCGATGCGCAATGCATCCAAATGATCGGTCTGTTTTCTTTTTCGACGGCTTTTTGTAGTCGATTAAAAATAGCCTTTCTACCATCTACCCAATACTTCGCTTTAGTATTAAAAAAGGAAGCTAACCAAATGCCAAAGACATAAGCTTTTAGAGCAAGATTATAAAGAAAGTACATGTAATAGGTTTGGTCTGAAAAGGATTTTGATTAAAATTAGAACAGGGAGTAGGGAAGTGAGAATAGAGATCACATTTAATATGAAATTACATTTTCTATTTAAAAATAAATGTCTCGCTTCACTATTCTCAGCTCTCTATTCTCGAAAGAACTTTCATTTAATAAAAAATCTCCTCTGCATCTTCGCCAATATAAAGAGGTACAGACCAACCAAGACGAATACCAACCAAAATATCTCGTCGTTGTGTATCATCATGTCCCATAATATCGAAGTTGTATGTTCTACGATTTTCGGTGAAGCCTTCTACGAATTCGACTCCTACATAAAAATTGACTAATCGTTTTCTATCTAGATGTTGATAGCCGATAAATTGAGTTAATGATAAACCATTAGATAATCGATCATAACCTTTTATATATTCACCCGTTATCTGAACTATTGTGTTTTGGTTATCTTGAATCCGAACTTTATGTTGTAATAGACCTGCACCTAAGGTAACCCGAATTCCTGACCGTCTATTTCTCTTCAAAAGCGGAATAAGTATCCCTGTATAACCACTGATATTGAACCCTCGTTCTCTCAAAGAAACATCGGCAATCAACCGATTGTTACCAATAATATCGCCTTCAGGAGTACGAAGACTTTCGAGTACATCTTCCTTCACCTCATTTCCAAAAAGAATATCGCCCGATAAACCAAAAATGAGGTTACTTTTTTTGAGCATGACTTCGGTATGTAACCCTAAGTTAAAGTTATAGCCAAAGCGATCAGCCATATCTGATGCTGGATTTTGAAAAGCATAAGAAAGGGTAGATACCCAAACTGTTCCTGTATTGGGTCGCAAGTCCTCCTCTTGTTTTTGGGCAAAGATGCTGGTAGCAATGAAAACGAAAAGAAATGTATAACAGTATTTCATCATAGGTATGTGTTTTTAAACAACTTCACTACAAAAATAGGTATTTTTCTTTTTCTTACCTACTCCATTTTTAGCTTATAAAT
>JAHDIP010000084.1:20452-24108 GCA_020630735.1 Saprospiraceae bacterium
CTACAAAAATAGGTATTTTTCTTTTTCTTACCTACTCCATTTTTAGCTTATAAATCAGTTTTCTGAATAAAGAAAGCAATCTATATAATGGATAAACGTTTATTACAATAAATTAGTGAGCTAATCCTTAAAGTTTTCTTATATTTGCACCCGAAAAAAATAATCCTCTATGGCTACTACCCGCAGCATACAAATGGTTGACCTTCAAAGTCAGTATCAGAAGATCAAATCTGAAATTGATACAGCGATCAATCAAGTCATTGAATCTTGCCAATTTATCAATGGTCCTGCTGTCAAAACGTTTAGCCAAAATCTTGCAACTTATTTAGGTGTAAAACACGTTATTCCTTGTGCGAATGGTACAGATGCTTTACAAGTAGCCTTGATGGCACTTGACTTAAAGCCTGGAGATGAAGTGATTACAACACCATTTACCTTTGTGGCTACCGCCGAGGTGATTGCTTTATTACAACTCAAACCTGTCTTTGTCGATGTCAATCCATGTACTTTTATGATTGATGAATACCGCTTAGAAGCAGCTATTACCGAGAAGACAAAATGCATTATTCCTGTACATTTATTTGGGCAAGCCTCTAATATGGAAGCAATAATGACGATTGCTAAAAAGCGAAAAGTTTATGTAGTAGAGGATAATGCTCAAGCAATAGGAGCGACTTTCCAGTTTGCTAATGGCAAAAAACAAGCAGTAGGTACAATAGGTGACTTTGGTACTACTTCTTTTTTTCCATCCAAAAATCTAGGTTGTTATGGTGATGGTGGCGCATTATTTACCAATGATGATACATTAGCCGAAAAGGCAAGAATGATCTGTAATCATGGTTCGAAAGTGCGTTATTACCATGATTCGATTGGTGTTAATTCCCGATTGGATAGCATTCAGGCAACCGTTTTAGATATCAAGTTGAAACATTTAGATGAATATAATGCTGCACGTCAAAAAGCTGCGGCTACTTATACTTCCCTTTTAAAAGGTGTAGCTGGTATTACAACCCCCAAAATTGCGCAGTATTCAACGCATGTTTTTCACCAATACACTTTACTATTAGACCAAAACCGAGATAAGGTTCAGAAAGTACTTAAAGAGAAAGGAATTCCGACAGGTGTTTATTATCCTGTGCCACTGCATATGCAAAAAGCTTACAAAGCTTCAGGTTATAACGAAGGTGATTTCCCCGTTTCAGAAGATTTGGCTAAAAAAGTACTGTCCTTACCAATGCATACCGAGCTTGACCAAGACCTCCAAGAATACATCATAGGAGCCTTAGTTGATGCATATAAGTCGGTAAAATGATTGAATAGCAATATTTTAGCTCTTTAATCGTATCCTTTAAGCTAAGATTTCGTTAGTAATTGCATAAAACCTCAGAACCGTTGTCAATAAAAATTAGGTTTTTGATAATCCGATTAGGTTTTATCAGCTGATTTTCTATGTAAAACTAATCAATAGAAAAGCACTGAATTCGGTTGTCTACTTTTATTTAACCCTTTTTAAAATAGTATAAAAGTGAAAAGAGTACTCATTACAGGTGCGGCGGGCTTTTTAGGCTCCCATTTATGCGACAGATTCATTAAAGAAGGATACCACGTAATCGGTATGGATAACCTTTTGACGGGTGATCTAGGAAATATCGAACACCTTTTCCCTCTCAATGAATTTGAATTCCATTATCATGATGTAACAAAATTTGTTCATGTTCCTGGACAATTAGATTATATCTTACATTTTGCTTCTCCTGCTAGTCCAATTGACTATTTGCAGATGCCTATCCAAACGATGAAAGTAGGTGCTTTAGGTACACACAATCTGCTTGGTTTAGCCAAAGAAAAAGGTGCACGTATGTTAGTGGCTTCTACATCAGAAGTTTATGGAGATCCATTGGTTCACCCACAAGTTGAAGAATATTGGGGGAATGTAAATCCAATTGGTCCTAGAGGTGTATATGATGAAGCAAAACGTTTCTTAGAAGCGATAACAATGGCTTATCATACCTACCATGGTGTTGAAACAAGAATCATTCGTATTTTTAATACCTATGGTCCTCGTATGCGTGTCAATGATGGTCGTGTATTACCAGCATTTTTCTCTCAAGCAATCAGAGGAGAAGGCTTAACTGTTTTCGGTGATGGTTCTCAAACTCGTTCATTCTGCTATGTAGATGATTTAGTAGAGGGTATCTACCGTTTGTTATTGAGCGATTATCATATGCCAGTAAATATTGGTAATCCAGATGAGGTAACCATTAAAGAATTTGGTGAAGAAGTATTGGCTTTAGTTGGTAATCCTGATGCAAAATTAATCTATAAAGATTTACCAAAAGATGATCCTAAGAAACGTAAGCCAAATATTACAAAGGCTAAAGAAATATTGGGATGGGAACCAAAAGTTGATCGTGCTGAAGGTTTGAGAAGAACTTATGAGTACTTCAAAACAGTAGTTAAGCCCAAAACAACGACTGTATAAAGGCAAAGCAATTCCATAACATAAAACTAAAGATAATGGCTAAACAAAAAATATTAGTAACAGGTGGTGCGGGCTTTATTGGTTCGCATTTGGTTCGCTTGCTAGTCAATAAATATCCAGATTATCAAATTGTCAATTTGGACGCTTTAACCTATGCAGGTAATTTAGCAAACTTGACAGATATAGAACAAAAGGACAACTATACTTTTGTAAAAGGTGATATCGTAGATGCTGACTTTTTAGATCAGCTTTTTGCTGAGCAAAACTTTGATGGCGTTATTCACTTAGCAGCAGAGTCGCACGTTGATCGTTCGATTACTGATCCAATGAGTTTTATCAAAACCAATATTATTGGTACTGTTAATTTGTTGAATGCAGCTCGTAAGAGTTGGGGCGATTTTGAAGGCAAGCGTTTCTATCATGTATCTACCGACGAAGTTTATGGTACTTTAGGTGAAACAGGTTTGTTTACAGAAGAGACATCATACGATCCTCGTTCTCCATATTCTGCTTCGAAAGCAAGTTCTGATCACTTAGTACGTGCTTATCACCATACTTACGGTATGCCTATCGTGATATCTAATTGTTCAAATAACTATGGTCCATTCCAATTTCCTGAAAAGTTATTACCACTGTTTATCAATAATATCAAGCACAACAAAGCATTGCCTGTTTATGGTGATGGAAAATATACCAGAGATTGGTTGTGGGTAGAAGATCATGCTACAGCTATCGACGTGATTTATCATGAAGGTAAAAACGGAGATACCTATAATATTGGTGGACATAATGAGTGGAAAAATATCGACATCATTAACTTGATGATCAAGATTGTTGACGAACAGTTAGGTCGTCCAGAGGGTACTTCTCAGAAGTTGATTACCTATGTAAAAGATCGTGCTGGTCATGATCGTCGTTATGCGATTGATGCTACAAAAGTGAAGGATGAATTAGGTTGGATGCCTTCTTTACAAATGGAAGAAGGGCTGACAAGAACGGTTAAATGGTATTTAGAAAATTCAGAGTGGATGGATAATGTCACTTCTGGTAACTACCAACAGTATTACGAACAAATGTATGCTGACCGAGTGTAAAAACACCTTTTAATTCCACATAAATTCACCTGAAATATAAAGTTCAAAAGAGCTGCTTCTTTTCGAAGCGGCTCTTTTTA
>JAHDIP010000387.1 GCA_020630735.1 Saprospiraceae bacterium
TTTGAAGTTGTTTAAAAAGTATGTTGATAATTGAAGGTAAATGCTTGGATGTCAGGACAAAGCTCTTTTTGAGTTTCGTAGATAGCTACGGGACAAAAAAAAGCTGAAGATCTGGCTGCCAATGATTTGCCTGTAGATATTAAGATACTTTTTAAACAACTTCTTTATTAAAAATGATTGATTTCACAAATATTGAGTATTTAAAATGGGGGAATGAGCGTCAGCAAAAGGCTTATCTTGCGCTGAATGAATTAAATATTTTTGAGGAGCTTGAACTATATGAACCGCTTTTGACTGGGACGATACCGATTGATATTGATTTGCCAGAAAGTGATTTGGATATAATTTGTACTTGTGAGGATCACGCTGAATTTTCTAAACGGCTTTGTGAACTTTTTAAAAATAAAAAGGATTTCGAATTAACTTCTTACGAATATAATGGTGTAGAAACGACGATAGCGAAATTTAAATTTAATACTTTCGAAATAGAAATTTTCGGTCAACATATTCCAACTCAACAGCAGAATGCTTATAGACATATGCTGATAGAATATAAAATTTTGACTCAAAAAGGAAATCTGTTTAAACGTCAAATTAGAGAACTCAAATCAAAAGGGTTTAAGACAGAACCTGCTTTTGCAAAGCTGTTAGGCTTAAAAGGAGATCCTTATACAGCCTTATTAAAATTTAATTTTTAATTTTTTTGAACAGCACCATTCTAAACAATTTCGATATGCAAAAGGTGCATTTTACACTTCTTAGTCTTTTATTTATTGCGCTTACGTTTGGCTTAGGTTTTGAGGCTGCTCAAAGTGAATTTGTACAAATTATTGGTTTTTATTTTCCTTTTTTTCTAGCTTATATTTGGGTCTATCAATCTACGAAAGAGGATGACCACAAAACGGTTTGGTTATTTTTGGGTTTAGGCATTTTACTTCGTGGAATTTTATTGTTTGCTCTCCCTAATCTTTCGGATGATGTTTATCGATTTATTTGGGATGGGCGTTTACTCAATCAGGGTATTAATCCGTTTAGTCATTTGCCTTCTTATTATATCGACAACAAAGTAGCTGTAAATGGTATACATGAACAACTTTATCAGCAGCTCAACTCTCCAAATTATTTTACGATTTATCCACCTGTTTGTCAAGGTACTTTTGCTCTAGCTTGCTGGCTTTTTCCGACGAGTATTTTTGGGTCTGCTTTTGTGATGAAGTTGATGCTTTTTTTGTGTGAAGTGGGTTCTATTTTATTACTTCCTCGTTTGTTGCTTCGTTTTCAGTTACCTATCAAAAATGCCCTACTCTATGCTCTCAATCCGCTAATCATTATTGAGCTGGTTGGTAATTTACATTTCGAAGCAGCTATGGTTTTTTTCTTGTTGCTGTCTCTTTGGTTGATGGTCAATGATTATTGGAAAGCTTCTGCTTTTGCGATGGCACTCTCGATTGCTTCAAAACTTTTGCCGCTCATTTTTCTTCCCTTCTTAATCAAACGACTGGGTTGGAAAGGTAGTTTTCAATATTTTGCTATCGTTGGAATTACCTTACTTATTCTATTTCTTCCGCTTTTTGATGCAACTTTTATTAGCAATTTTGGCGATAGCCTAAACCTTTACTTTCAAAAATTTGAATTTAATGCAAGTGTCTATTACTTGCTTCGTTGGGTCGGCTTTCAGGTGATTGGTTATAATTTGATTTCGGTGCTTGGTCCTTCTCTTGCGCTTTGTGTTTTGATTGGTGTTTGTGGTTTGGCGTTCTTCGAAAAAGACCTCTCTTTGAAGCATTTGCCTTTTGTTTTTTTAGTCGCCATTTGTTTTTATCTGGCTTCGACGACTACTGTACATCCGTGGTATGTGGCTTTGCCTTTGGTGCTATGTGTGTTTACTCGTTTTCGGTTTCCTGTCCTGTGGTCTGGTTTGATTATGTTGACTTATATTAATTATTCTTACGAGCCTTATCTTGAGAACTTATGGGTGGTTGGTTTAGAGTATGTATTGGTGGGTGGGTACCTTTTATGGGAACACAGATTTGAGCGGATTTTATGAACGCGGATTTGAGCGGATTGTATCACAGATTTTTACGGATTTTATGAACGCGGATTTAAGCAGATCGAAACGGATTTTTGGGTGCTTTAATTGATTATGTTTTGGAGTCTTTTTAGTAAGGCTAGTTGTTCATTAGTATTTAAATTGTTGTTTCCTTGGTCTACTGCGTAAAGAATTTTATGTTCTTCTGTCTTACACCATTTAACTATTCTTACTATGCCACTCCTAGTAATAATACCATCGTCATTTTCAAATTTTGGAGCTGATAAGTGTACTAATTTTGCATAATCTCTTAAAGCAAGAACGACTTTACGTTTTTCATCCGTTTCTTGTAATCCATATTTAAGAAAATGTGTTTGATCTGATGAAACTATTTTTACTTGAATGCCATCAAATTCAGTTTGGTCAACTTCGTCGAATACCCACCATAGGTATTCTTTTCCATCAACAATTGCACGATTTTTATTTTTTTTATTAATGGCCATTTTTTACATATTGAGTAAACAAAAATTGGTGAAACCTTTTAGGCTAGTGAAACGCCAGTCGATGTCTAGTGTGAGGCTTTCTTCGTAGTCTTCTTCTTTGCCTTCGATGAAAACAGTTTTCATTCCAAGCCGAATACCAAATTCCATATCGGAAGCAGAGTCACCTACCATAATGGATTCTTTGAAATTGATGCTTGGAAAATCTTTTTGGGCTTGTAATGCCATGCCTGAGTTTGGTTTTCGGCAAGGTGGATTGTGAATACCTAATTCTGGACAGTAATACACTTTGTTGATCTTGCCACCTTTAGCATCTACTTCTTCGAGCATTTGGTTATGAACGAGTTCTAGTTCTTGCGCTGTCATAATTCCCTTCCCTATTCCCTGCTGATTGGTGACGACTAAAACCTTGTTGAATAAAGCACTTAATTCTACGACAGCATCAAGGCTTCCGTGCATAAATTCGAACTCCTCCCAATTGCGCACATAGGAGCCAGAGATACGTTCGTTGATAACACCATCACGGTCAAGGAATAGTGTCCAGTTTTTGTTTGGAAAATTTTTCATTAATGTATTTTTCTAACTCAATTCAGTTTGTGCTTTGGCATAATCTTCAGGTATACCAATATCAATAAAATAGCCATCTAGTGCTAAACCATAAAAATGTAATTGAGTAACATATTTTTCTAATAAATCTTTTTCAAACGAAAAGCGTTCAGGATAGTTTTCGACATCAAAAACTTTTTTCTGCATCACATAAACACCTCCATTAATTAGCCCTTTATCTCGGTATTCTTTTTCTAAAAATGCTCGTACTCTTTTATTGTCATCCATTTCCACTACACCATAACGATCAAAGTTTCCCATTGCTTTTAAGGCCAATAGCATATCTGCTTTCTGAGTCATGTAGGCAGCTAAAAGTACATCTAAATTTGCTTCAAATAAAGTGTCTCCGTTTAGTACAAAAAAAGGAGCATCGCTACATAATTGAGCGGCTTTAAAAATAGCACCACCTGTTCCTAGTGGTTCGTCCTCTACCGAATAAACTAACGTTATTCCTTTATAGTCTTCACCAAAATGTTCTTGGATAACTTCACCACGATAACCGATGGAGAGGATTACTTTTTCAATTTGATAGTTTGATAAGTAGTCTAAAACATATTCCAAAAATGGTCGACTATTTACCGTTGCCATTGGTTTCGGAATATCTTGGACGACAGATTTGAGGCGAGTACCTAAACCTCCTGCGAGAACGATTGCTGTTTTCATGTGTCTATTTTATTTTTCCACTAAATGAAAATTGCTAGGCTATACATGGAATCACGCTTCCATCGTGACATTCTGCTTACCAAGATAAAATAGTCATTTCCATGTGTGTTTAAAAGACTTTTTAATCATGGACGTTTCAATTGGCTAAGGTATTTTGAAAAAGATTTTTCTCTACG
>JAHDIP010000085.1:0-1943 GCA_020630735.1 Saprospiraceae bacterium
GCCTCAACTTTATCCAAAATAGCCTCGACCAAAAAAGAAACTAATTTAATTTACAATGTACTCAGTAGTAGATATTAAGTATCCAGTACAAATATTGAGCACTTCAATATTTGCAAAAGACATAGATTAGTCGTTTCAAGCGATGCTTGATTCTAAAAGTGATGGAATCCAAAACAAGAGTTTAAGTTCTTGTTTTGAAACAATCCGCGTATCCTTGATTGTGTTTATTATTTCTTTCGTTTACCTGAAGAGATAAAGACTCTTTTGGAATTGTTTTATGCTAGCTTTTATTTTAGTAAAAAACATTATCATTCACTGAAAAAGACAAATCAAAAATGATAAAGTTGCATGATAGTCTAAGCATCTCTAAAAATAAAGTCGGTTTGTATATCGTATATTCTTCTAAAAAGGTATGACAGTCCCCTGATCTTAAGCTTAGTATATTCTCGTAGTGTAGAATAATTATAGCCCTTGCTACGCGCTTTTCTTATAAAACTACCACTAACTCCCTGTATTTTAGCCTTCTTTAATTCACCAAAAGTCATATTTTTAATTCCTTCTCTTCGGAGTTCCTTTACGTAGTTTCCAGTAACTCCGTGAATTTTTCCATGCTGCAAATCTTTTGCACTTAAATCTCTAAAGCCTAATTTTTGAAAAGAATAAATATAATCACTATCTACTCCATGAATGATAAAATTAATGTAGTCTTTCATAGTTAAATCATCGTAACCCAAGTCTTTTATATCTCTAACAAAACGAGGACTTACTCCATGTACTTGCGAGTCAATCAAATCTTTCGGAGATAATTCATTAAAGCCTATTTTTTGAAATTGCTTTATATCATTTGTCGTAAGACCATGAATGGCAAACTGTTTTAAATAATGAGGAGACAAGTCATCATATCCTAAATCTGCCAATTGTTCGATAAACTCAGGAGTCACTCCATGAATAGCAAACTGATTCATCTCTTGTGGACTTACATTAGTATAACCTGAATTACTAAGGTTTTCTAAATTATCGAAACTACCATGTATAGACATATTAATTACATCCTGAAGATTAATATCTTCATAGCCATATTTTTTGAGGTCATCAATATTTTCTTTTGTGACTCCATGAATTTTTGCAGAGATAATCTTTTCGGAAGAAAGATCAGCTGATTTGATTTGAAGAAGGTCACGAACAAAGGTTTCGTCAACTTTGTGAATGGCAAAATTTATCATTTTTTTACAGCTTCCACTTTCTCCGATTAAGTTAAATACTCGATTGTATTCTTCTACATCTTCACTACTCACTTGATGAATTCCTAAACTGATTAAGTCTTTTGACGAAACAGCGTAAGAGCCTTTTTTCAAATTCTTCACATATCTTTTGTCGGTATTATTAAAAAACAGATGGAATAAATCTTTGTCACTTATGCCATTTATATCTTCTTTTCTCAAGAAATCCACAAAGGATTGATCTCCCACAAATTCAAACAATCCTACTCCTTCTCCATCCGTAAACGTTCCATCCATCTTCAAGGTTCCAGCATCTCTAACGATTTTAAACTCTGAATCACCATTAGGAGAAAAGCCTTGTATTTCATTAATCGAAAAACATTCGTTAATTGTCCACTTTACATTATTTCTACGATTAGAGTTGTCGAGATAAAAACAAACATCATCGCCTTTAATAAGGCCTAACCAATGTCCAGGGTCTATATCAGCCTTCGTCCATTTTTTACTCATAGTAGTAACTGAATTTGGAGCACAAGAATTCTTTTTTGACTTGTCATTACAAGATTCTTTCGTAGATTTATAATTGCTCTTGCTAGATGAACAACTATTCCCTTGCTGACTAAACTCGTTAAATTGTCCAGAAGCATTTTTTGCTTTTTCTATCGTTTGTGCTATTTCGTGCTCTAATTCTTCTGCGAATTTCTTTCCCCACTCTTTGCCAAA